>CAYTWJ010000145.1:0-8092 GCA_964442055.1 uncultured Rhodospirillaceae bacterium
GTGACCATCACGGTGACGGCGGCCAACGCCCCGGTGGTCGATCTCAACGGCCTCGGCGCCGGCCAGGACGGCAGCGCCGCGTTCACCGAGCAGACGGCGGAATGGATCGCCCCCGACGCCACCATCACCGACGCCGACAGCGTTGCGCTGACCTCGATGACGGTGGTGCTGACCGCCCGGCCCGACGGCGACGGCGTCGAGTCGCTGGTGCTCGACAGCGGCGCCAACGAGGTGGCCGGCGGCAACGCGCTGTCGGTCGATTACAACGCGGCGACCGGCACCCTGACGATCAGCGGTGCCGCCGACCTCTCGGCCTACGAAGCGATCCTGCGCGGCATCCTCTACGTCAACACCAGCGACGATCCCGACCCGGCGCCGCGCACCATCCAGGTCACTGTCAACGACGGCGTCGCCGCCAGCGTGCCGCAGACCGTGACAGTCACCGTGACGCCGGTGAACGACGCGCCGGTGGCGCAGGCCGATTCCTACCAGACCAATGAGGACGTGCCGCTGGTGGTCGCGGCCGGCGCCGGCGTGCTCGCCAACGACAACGACGTCGACGGCCCGTCGCTGTCGGCGCTGCTGATCAGCGGCCCGACCGACGGCATCCTGAGCCTCAACAGCGACGGCAGCTTCACCTACACGCCGGACGCCGATTTCTCGGGTTTCGACAGCTTCACTTACCAGGCGAGCGACGGGACCTTGAGCACCGCGCCGACCACCGTGACGATCACGGTCAATCCGGTCAACGACGCGCCGCAGACGGCGGCGGCGGCCGGCAGCGGCGCCGAGGACGCGGCGATCACGGTGGTGCTGGCCGGCGGCGACGCCGACGGCACGGTGGCCAGCTTCACGCTGACCGACCTGCCGGCGAACGGCACGCTGTACCTCGACGCCGGGCTGACGCAGTCGGCGGCGACCGACACGGCCTACGCCGCCACCGACGACCAGCTCACGCTTTATTTCGTGCCGTCGCCCGACTGGAACGGCGCGACGACGTTCCACTATTACGCGACCGATAATGACGGGCTTGCCGACGCCACGCCGGCCACCGCGACGATCTCCGTGACGGCGGTCAACGACGCGCCGACCGTGCTCGCGCCCGGCTCGGTTCAGCTGACCCCGGTCAACCGCAACGACCCGGCGCCGCTCGGCACGGCGGTCGCCGCGCTGTTCGCCGTGCTGTTCGCCGACGTCGATCTCGATTCCCTCGGCGGCGTCGCCATCGTCGGCAATGCCGCCAACGCCGCGACCGAAGGGACTTGGCAGTATTCGACCGATGGCGGCGGGACCTGGATCGCGATCGGCACGGCGCTGTCGGATGTCGGCGCGGTCGTGCTCGGCGCGGCCGACTTGGTGCGGTTCGTGCCGGTGGCGGACTACGACGGCGTTCCGGGCGGCCTGACCGTCCGGTTGTGGGATGGCACGGGCGGCGTCAGCCTCGGCGGCGGCCAGGACATCGACGGCGAGATCGGCGGCACCGGCGGCTTCTCCGCCGCCACGGCGGCGCTCGGCGCCGAGGTGCTGGCAACGAGCGCCTTCCCGACCCAGTTCGACGACCTGCTCATCGGCACCGCCGGAGCCGACATCATCGACGGCCTCGCCGGCAACGACGTCATCTACGGCTTGGGCGGCGACGACGCGCTCTATGGCGGCGACGGCAATGACACGCTCTATGGCGGCGACGGCGACGACGACCTGATCGGCGACGACGGCGACGATGTGCTTTATGGCGACGCCGGCTTCGACTGGCTCGACGGCTGGAACGGCAACGACATCCTTCACGGCGGCGCCGATGCCGACGTCCTCCTCGGCTGGACCGGGGCCGACCAGCTCTTCGGTGACGCCGGCGACGACGAGCTTTATGGCGAAGACGGCAACGATCGCCTGGTCGGCGGAGCCGGCGACGATTTACTCGACGGCGGCATGGTCTTCGACGGCAACACGCCGGACGGCTGGAACGACATCGATGTGGCCGATTTCGGCGACGCCACCGACACCGTCACCGTCACGGTGGCGGCGCCGGGCACCGGCAGCGCCGGCGGTGCCGGCATCGGCACCGACAGCTTCTTCAACGTCGAGGGCTTCGCCGGCTCGGACTTCGCCGACGCCTTCAGCGGCAGCAGCGCCTTTTTCGAGCTTTGGGAGGGCCGCGGCGGCAACGATGTCATCGACGGCGGGCTGGGCTTCGACCGCGTGCGGCACAGCGGCGCCAGCGACGGCATCGCCGTCTGGCTCGGGCCCGGCGGCTTCGGCATCGTGTCCGGCGACGGCTCGGTCGGCGAGGATTGGCTGAGCGGCGTCGAAGGGGTCGAAGCCACCGCCTTCCGCGACAGCTACGCCAGCATCGGGTTCGACAACGGCGCCAACGGAACCTTCAACGAGTTCGAGGGCCTTGCCGGCGACGATTTCGTGGCTGGCAACGGCGACATGCGCCTGAGCTTCCGCCAGGCGACCGCTGGCGTCAGCGCCAACTTGGCGACCGGCATCGCCACCGGCGACGCCTCGGTCGGCACCGACCGCTTCTTCGGCGTCGACACGCTGCGCGGCTCGGCCTATGCCGACACGCTGATCGGCGGCAACGCCGCGACCGACAACTTCGAGAGCTTCGAGGGCCGCGGCGGCAACGACATCATCGACGGCGGCACCGGCTACGACCGCGCCGAATACGACAGCGACGGCAACATCGCCATCGGCATCACCGCCGTCGGCCAGAGCGGCGGCGGCTGGACGGTGACGGGCGATGCCACCCTGACCGGCAGCGACACCCTCAGCAACATCGAGGCGATCCAGGGCTCGGTGCTCGACGATGTCTTCGATGCCGGCGACTATGCCGGCGGCGCCTTCGGCTTCTTCAACGACTTCGAGGGCAAGGCCGGCAACGACACCATCACCGGCAACGGCTCGACGCGCATCAGCTATATCGAGGCCACCGGCGGCGTCACCGTGAATCTGGCCGCAGGCAGCGCCTCGGGCGACGCCTCGGTCGGCACCGACACGATCACCGGCGGCGTCAACGCGGTGCGCGGCTCGAATTTCGCCGACAGCATCGCCGGCAGCGCCGCCAACGAGCGCTTCGAGGGCCGCGGCGGCATCGACACCATCGATGGCGGCGGCGGCATCGACACTATCGATTACCAGTTCGTCGGCGCAGTGGTGGTCGATCTCGGCGCCGGAACGGCAAGCCAGGATGGCAGCGGCGCCAGCGACATCCTGACCGGCATCGAGAACGTCAACGGCTCGAACCGTGACGACAGCATCACCGGCGACAACGGCGCCAACCAGCTCTTCGGCAATGGCGGCAACGACACGCTGCTCGGCGGCGACGGCGACGACTCGATCTATGGCGGCGACGGCGACGACCTGCTCGGCGGCGGGCTCGGTGTCGACTTCATGGACGGCGGCGCCGGCTTCGACCGCGCCTCCTATATCAATGCGACCGGCGCGCTGACGTTCACCGGCGGCGGCGGCGGCGGCTTCGCCGTCGGGTCCGAGAGCCTGATCAACATCGAATCGGTGCGCGGCGGCGCCTTCAACGACAGCTACAACGCCGCCGCCTATGACGGCGGCGCCTTCGGCAATTTCAACGAGTTCGAAGGCATGGCGGGCGACGACACCGTCACCGGCAACGGCAATACCCGCGTCAGCTATGTCAGCGCCGACGGCGGCGTCACCGTCACCCTGACCGGCGGCGGCGCCGGCTCGGCGACCGCGAGCGTCTCGGGCGGGGCCACCAATGTCGGCACCGACAGCTTCGTTTCCGGCGTCAATCAGGTGCGCGGCTCGAACTTCGCCGACGCCATCACCGGCTCGGACGACCCCGGCTTCGAATCCTTCGACGGGCGCGGCGGCAACGACGTGATCGACGGCGGGCTGGGCTTCGACCGCATCGACTACCGCTTCGCCTCGGTCGGCGTCACTGTCAACCTCTCGACCAACAGTGCCGTAAACGACGGCTTTGGCGGCAGCGACACGCTGTCCGGCATCGAGCAGGTCGACGGATCGGATTTCAGCGACAGCATCACCGGCGACAACAACGCCAACACGATCAACGGCTTCGCCGGCGACGACGTCTTGATCGGGCTCGGCGGCAACGACATCCTGAACGGCGGCGACGGCAACGACAACATCACCGGCGGCGGCGGCGACGACGTCATCGACGGCCTCGCCGGCTTCGACCGCGTCATCTATTCCTCGGCGGCGCTTGCCCTGACCATCACAGGGGGCGCGGGGGGCTCCTTCAGCATCAGCGGCGACGCCTCGGTCGGCAGCGACACCGTCAGCAACGTCGAATCGGTGCGCGGCGGCAGCGGCGACGACATCTATGTTGCCACCTCCTACAGCGGCGGCGCCTTCGGCACCTTCAACGAGTTCGAGGGCCTCGGCGGCAACGATCAGATCACCGGCAACGGCAACACACGGGTAAGCTATTTCAACGCCGGGGCGAGCGTCAGCGTCGACCTCGCGGCCGGCAGCGCCACCGGCTCCACCATCGGCACCGACGCCATCACGGTCGGCACCGTGGACCAGGTCCGCGGCTCGAACTCGGCCGACGTGCTCGCCGGCGGCGTCGCGGCTAACGACGACTTCGAGGCCTTCTACGGCCACGGCGGCAACGACACCATCATCGGCGGCGGCGGCTACGACGTGGCGCGCTACGACATCGATTCGCCGGCCGCCGGCATCGTCGTCAACCTGGCGGCGGGCACGGTCGTCGGCGACGCGGCGATCGGCGCCGACACGCTGCAGGGCATCGAGTCCGTGCGCGGCACCGCCCTGGCCGACAGCTACGACGCCACCGGCTTCTCGGGCTCGAGCACCAATGCCGGCAGCCTCGGCACCTTCAACCAGTTCGAGGGCATGGGCGGCGACGACATCATCCTCGGCAACGGCAGCACGCGCATCTCTTACGAGAGCGCGACCGACGGGGTTGTGGTCGACCTCGGCGCCGGCCAGGCGTGGGGCGACGATTCGGTCGGCACCGACAGCTTCAGCAACGTGGCCTCGGTGCGCGGTTCGAACTTCTCCGACTACCTGATCGGCGGCTCGAGCATCCCCACCGGCCCGGGCGTCAGCATCGAGACCTTCGAAGGGCGCGGCGGCGACGACCTGATCAACGGCCTGTTCGGCCTCGACCAGGTGACCTACGCCTTCGCCACCGCCGGGGTGACGGTCAATTTGGCCATCGGGCAGGCGGTCGGCGATGCCTCGGTCGGCAACGACTGGCTGATCGGCATCGAAATGGTCGTCGGCTCGAACTTCGCCGACACGCTGATCGGCGGCAACCCCGAAGCGGACGGCTTCGAGGCCTTCGAGGGCCGCGCCGGCAACGACACGATCGACGGCGGCGGCGGCTATGACGAAGTCCATTTCATCAACGCCACGGCCGGCGTGACCGTGAACCTCGCCGCCGGCGCGGCGAGCGGCGACGCCTCGGTCGGCAGCGACAGCTTCAGCAACATCGAGGGCGTCGAGGGCTCGGCCCACGGCGACGACATCACCGGCGACGACGGCAACAACACCCTCGACGGCCGCGGCGGCGACGACACGATCGACGGCGGCCTCGGCTACGATTTCGCCGAATACAACAACGCGCCCGGCGGCGTCAGCGTCAACCTGGCTGCCGGCACGGCGTCGGACGGCCTCGGCGGCACCGACACGCTGATCGGCATCGAGGGCGTCATCGGCTCGGACTTCGACGATACCTTGGCCGGCGATGGCGGCGACAACGATCTGATCGGCCATGCCGGCACCGACACGATCATCGGCGGCGGCGGCAACGACTGGCTGACCGGCAACGAGGGCGCCGACATCCTGACCGGCGGCGGCGGCGTCGACACCTTCGATTTCGATCGTCTCGCCGACCAGGGCGACACCATCACCGACTTCACGGCCGGCGCCGGCGGCGACGTCATCGACATCACCTTGCTGCTCGACGCCGATACCGGCTATCGCGACGGCGCCGGCGGCGATCTCGCCGACTTCGTGCGGGTGCAGGATGCGGGCGCCGACGCCGTGCTGCAGATCGATGCCGACGGGCTCGGCGGCGGGGCCGGCTTCGTCACCCTGGTGACGCTGACCGGCCAGGCGGGACTGACGCTCGGCGACATGTTGGCAAACGGTAACCTGGAGACCGCAGCCATCACCTGACGCCCCATGACAGGCCGTGCCGGCGGCCCTAGTCTGGGCCGCATGTCCTGGCTCCGGCCGGTCGTTCTCGCGTTTTTCCTGGTGCTCGGGTCCGCCCCGGCGCCGGCGCAGGCGCCCGAGCTTTCGCGCCTCTGGCGCGAAACCGACGCGTTCTATGCGCGCGGCGCCTATGCCCAGGCGATCGAGCCGGCGCGTCGCGCGCTGGCGCTTGCCGAAGAGAGCCACGGCGCGGACCATCCCAGCACCGCCTACAGCCTGCTCAGCCTCGCGCGTGTGCTGCGCGAGGCCGGCCGCCTCGCCGAGGCCGAGCCGCTGATCGTCCGTGCCGCCGCCGCCTACGAGCGCGCGCACGGCCCCGAGCACCCGATGGTGGCGACGGCGCTCAACAATCTTGCCTTTCTCTATGAGAAGCAGGGACGCTACGCCGAGGCCGAGCCGGCCTACCGCCGTTCGCTCGCCATCCGCGAGGCGGCCGAGGGCCCCGAGCACCCGGCCGTTGCCAACCTGCTCAACAACCTGGCGGCGCTGCACCGTGCCCAGGGGCGCTACGCCGAGGCGCTGGAGCTGTTCCGGCGCGCCCTGGCGATCCGCGAGCGTGCCTACGGCCCCGAGCACGGTGAGGTGGCGCAATCGCTCAACAACCTGGCCGAGGTGCTGCGCCAGCAAAGCCGCTTCGCCGAGGCCGAGCCGCTCTACCGGCGCGCGCTGACCATCTGGCAGAAGACGCTCGGGCAGCGCCATCTGACGGTGGCGGTGAGCCTGAACAACCTGGCCGAGCTCTACAAGGACGAGGGCCGCTTCGCCGACGCCGAGGCCGTATTGAAGCAGGCGCTCGCCATCCGCGAGCAGGCGCTCGGCCTCGAACATCCGGACGTCGCGCTCAGCCTCAACAATCTCGGCGCGCTCTATCGCGCGCAGGGCCGCTTCCTCGAGGCCGAGCCGCTCTATCGCCGCTCGCTCGCCATCCGCCGCAAGGCGTTCGGGCCCCAGCACCCCGACGTGGCGCGGACGCTGAACAATCTCGGCCGCGTCTATCGCGCGCTGCGCCGCTTCGACGAAGCCGAGCCGATGTTCCGCGACGCACAGGCGATCTGGGAGCGCACGCTGGGGCCGGATCATCCCGATCTCGGCTACAGTCTCGACAATCTTGCCCGCATGTTCCGCCAGCAGAAGCGCCTCGACGAGGCCGAGCCGCTGTTCCGCCGCGCCCTGGCGATCTGGGAGCGCGCGTTTGGCGCCGAGCATCCGACGGTGGCGCGCGCGCTCGCCAATCTGGGCGGTCTCTACGCGCTGCAGGGGCGTTTCGCCGAGGCCGAGCCGCCGCTCGCGCGCGCGCTGGCCATCGACGAGGCCGTGCTCGGCCCGGAACATCCGTCGGTCGCCGAGGCTGCTTACGAGCTGGCGCGCCTCTACCCCGCGGCCGGCGATCTCGATCGCGGCCTCGCCGCCGCCCGACGGGGCGCCGCCATCATGTCGGCGCGGCTCGCCCGCATCGAGCAGCAGCGCGGCGAGGCCGGGCTGAGCGAGCAGCGCGCGATGCGGGCGGATTTCGCCTCGCACATCGCACTGGCGGCCGCCGCGCGCAAGAGCATGCCCGGCGAGACGGAGACGTTGACCGACGAGGCTTTTCGCGTCGCCCAGCTCGCCGCCGCCTCGGGCACCGGGCGGACGCTGTCGCGAATGGCCGCGCGTTTTGCCGCCGGCGACGGCGCGCTGGCGCGGCTGGTGCGCGAGCGGCAGGATGCCCTCGAACGCTGGCGCCAGCTCGACCGCGACCTCGTTGCCGCGGCGAGCGAACCACCGGCGCGACGCCATGCGCGTCGCGAGGCGGCGCTACGGGCCGAGAGCGCCGCCCTGGAGCGGCGACTGGCCGCCGTCGAAGCGCGGCTCGCGCAGGAATTTCCGCGCCATGCCGAGCTTGCCGCGCCGCGGCCGGTCGGTG
>CAYTWJ010000146.1:0-7983 GCA_964442055.1 uncultured Rhodospirillaceae bacterium
GGAAGATCCGGCGACGCGGTCGTCCACCAGCGTCTGCCTGAAGATCGTCGATCCCTGGTTCACCGCGCTCGACGAGGCCGGCCGCGCGGCCGCCGCCAAGCAGGTGGCGGCGGCGCTCGAGAAGGAGCGCGTCGCCTACGACATCGGCGCCTACCGCGACGCGCCGCCCGGCCTGCGCGTCTGGGGCGGCGCCACCATCGAAACCGCCGACATCGCCGCGCTGCTGCCCTGGCTCGACTGGGCCTGGAACGAAACCAAGGCCGCGCTCGCCAAGGCCGGCTGAAAAGTCATGAACCGCCAAGCCGCCGAGACAGCAGTTCCCGGTGCCTTTGCGTCTCTGCGGTGGAAATCGAGGAATACGTCATGCCCAAAGTTCTCATCGCCGACGAGCTGAGCCCGCGCGCCGTCGAGATCTTCCGCCAGCGCGGCATCGAGACCGACGTGCGGCCAGGCCTGAAGCCCGACGAGCTGATCGCCGCGATCGGCGCCTACGACGGCCTCGCCGTGCGCTCGGCGACCAAGGTCACGGCCAAGGTGCTCGAGGCGGCGAAGCGGCTCAAGGTGGTCGGCCGCGCCGGCATCGGCGTCGACAACATCGACGTCGCCGCGGCGACCGCGCGCGGCGTCTGCGTCATGAACACGCCGTTCGGCAACTCGATCACCACCGCCGAGCACGCCGTCGCCATGATGATGGCGCTGGCGCGCGAGATCCCGCAGGCCGACCGCTCGACCCAGGCCGGCAAGTGGGAGAAGTCGCGCTTCATGGGCGTCGAGCTCTACGGCAAGACGCTCGGCATCATCGGCTGCGGCAACATCGGCTCGATCGTCGCCGACCGGGCGCAGGGGCTGAAGATGCGGGTGGTCGCCTTCGATCCCTTCCTGTCGCCCGACCGCGCGGTCGCGCTCGGCGTCGAGAAGGTCGAGCTCGACGAGCTGCTGGCCCGCGCCGACTTCATCAGCCTGCACACGCCGCTGACCGAGCAGACGCGCAACATCATCGACAAGGCGGCTTTGGCCAAGTGCCGGCGCGGCGTGCGCATCGTCAACTGCGCCCGCGGCGGCCTGGTCGTCGAGGAGGACCTCAAGGCGGCGCTCGATTCCGGCCAGGCCGCCGGCGCGGCGCTCGACGTCTTCCTGGTCGAGCCGGCGAAGCAGAACGTGCTGTTCGGCCACGACAAGGTGGTGTGCACGCCGCATCTCGGCGCCTCGACCAGCGAGGCGCAGGAGAACGTGGCGCTGCAGGTCGCCGAGCAGATGTCGGACTATCTCCTGCTCGGCGCCGTCGCCAACGCCATCAACATGCCCTCGGTCACCGCCGAGGAGGCGCCGCGGCTCAGGCCCTACATGAAGCTGGCCGAGCATCTCGGCGGCTTCCTCGGCCAGCTCGCCGAGGGCGGCCTGACCAGGGTGACGATCGAGTACGAGGGCCACGTCGCCACCCTCAACACCCGGCCGCTGACCGCGATCGTGCTCGAGGCGCTGCTGCGCCCGCTGATGGATTCGGTCAACATGGTCAACGCGCCGCTGGTCGCCAAGGAGCGCAACATCGACGTCGCCGAGGTCAAGCACGAGCGCGAGGGCGACTACCAGACCCTGATGCGGGTGACCATCATGGCCGACAAGGAGCGCCACCTGGCGGGCACGTTGTTCGCGGGCAAGAAGCCGCGCGTCGTCCAGGTGCGCGGCATCGACATCGAGGCCGAGCTCGGCCCGAACATGCTCTACGTCGTCAACGAGGACAAGCCGGGCTTCATCGGCCGGCTCGGCGGCGTCCTCGGCGACGCCAGGATCAACATCGCCACCTTCCATCTCGGCCGCACGGCGCCGGGCGGCGACGCCATCGCCCTGATCGAGGTCGACGGCGCCGTGCCACCGCCGGTGCTGGCGACGATCGCGGCGCTGCCCGGCGTGCGCAACGTCAAGTCCTTGCGCTTCTGACAGCCGGCGGCGGAAGGCTTCGGAGCAGCCCCCGGGGGCCTTCCCCGGGGGCTTTTCCGTTGGCGCCCCTCGGGAAAAGTGCTTTAACTCGGCACGCCATGGACGAGGCGAACGACAACGGTTTCGACCCCGCCGCCGGACTGTTGCCGGCGGGTTTCCGCGACACGCTGCCGCCGCGCGCCGCCTTCGAGGCGGCGGTGACCGAGCGGCTGCTGGCGCGCTTCGCGGCCTACGGCTACCAGCGCGTCAAGCCGCCGCTGGTCGAGTTCGAGCAGACGCTGCTCGCCGGCGCCGGCCAGGCGCTGGCCGGCCAGATGTTCCGGCTGATGGACCCGGTGTCGCAGCGCATGATGGGCCTGCGCACCGACAACACGCTGCAGGTGGCGCGCATCGCCGCGACCCGGCTGCGCGCGGCGCCGCGGCCGCTGCGGCTTTCCTACGCCGGGCAGGTGCTGCGCGTGCGCGGCAGCCAGCTGCGCCCCGAGCGGCAGTTCGGCCAGGCCGGCGTCGAGCTGATCGGCGCCGACGCGCTCGCCGCCGACGTCGAGGTGGTGCTGCTGGCCGCCGAGAGCCTGGCCGAGCTCGGCGTCGCCAACCTGTCGATCGACCTCACCCATCCGCGGCTGGTGCCGGCGGTATGCGAGGGCTTGGGCCTCGACGCCGCCGCCGCCGCCAGGGCGCGTCTCGCGCTCGACCACAAGGACGCCGCGCAGCTTGCTGCCGTGGCCGGCCCGGCGAGCGAGGTGCTCGGCCGGCTGCTCGCCGCCACCGGGCCGGCCGACGCGGTGATGGCGGCGCTCGGCCGCATCCGGTTGCCGGCGGTGGCCGAGGCGATGGTCGCCGAGCTCGCCGATCTGGTGCGCGAGGTGCGCGCCGCGGCGCCGGCGCTGCTGCTCACCGTCGATCCGGGCGAGTTCCGCGGCTTCGAGTACCATTCGGGCATCAGCTTCTCGCTGTTCGCGCGCGGCGTGCGCGGCGAGCTCGGCGGCGGCGGCCGCTACCTCGCCGGCGCAGCCCAGGGACCGGCCGAGCCCGCGACCGGCTTCACCGTCTATCTCGATTCGCTGATGCGGGCGCTGCCGGGGGCGGAACCGGCGGCGCAGGTCTTCGTCCCCGCCGGCACGCCGCGGCGCGAGGCGGCGCGGCTGCGCGCCGAGGGCTGGGCCGCCTTGCAGGGCCTCGTGCCGGTCGCCGACGCGCGGGCCGAGGCCCGCCGGCTCGGCTGCAGCCACTGTTATCGCGACGGCCGCATCGAGCCGCTCGCCTGAACGCAATGTGAGGCAGGATGGCTAACGTCGCCGTGATCGGCGCCCAGTGGGGCGACGAGGGCAAGGGCAAGATCGTCGACTGGCTGAGCCAGCGCGCCGACGTGGTGGTGCGCTTCCAGGGCGGCCACAATGCCGGCCACACGCTGGTCATCGACGGCAAGACCTACAAGCTGTCGCTGCTGCCCTCGGGCGTGGTGCGGCCGGGCAAACTGTCGGTGATCGGCAACGGCGTCGTCGTCGATCCGTGGGCGCTGCTCGCCGAGATCGACAAGCTGCGCGAGCAGGGGGTGACGGTGTCGCCGGCGACGCTGAAGCTCGCCGACAACGCCACCCTGATCCTGCCACTGCACCGCGACCTCGACGGCCTGCGCGAGGATGCCGGCGGCGGCGTGCGCATCGGCACCACTCGGCGCGGCATCGGCCCGGCCTACGAGGACAAGGTCGGCCGGCGGGCGATCCGCGTCTGCGACCTCGGCGATCCGGCGACCATCGCCGCCAAGGTCGACGCGCTGCTGCCGCACCACAACGCGCTGCGCGCCGGGCTGGGCGCCGCCGAGATCGACCGCGACGCGCTGGTCGCCGAGCTCGCGGCGCTGGCGCCGCGCATCCTGCCCTATTGCGACACGGTGTGGCTGCTGCTCGACGAGCAGCGCCGCGCCGGCAGGCGCATCCTCTTCGAGGGCGCCCAGGGGGCGATGCTCGACGTCGACCACGGCACCTATCCCTATGTCACCTCCTCGCACACCGTCGCCGGCGAGGCGGCGGCGGGGTCGGGCATCGGGCCGGGCAGCGTCGGCTTCGTGCTCGGCATCACCAAGGCCTACACGACGCGGGTCGGCGCCGGGCCGTTCCCGACCGAGCTCGCGGACGAGATCGGCCGGCGGCTCGGCGAGCGCGGCCGCGAGTTCGGCACCGTCACCGGGCGGCCGCGCCGCTGCGGCTGGTTCGACGCGGTGCTGGTGCGCCAGGCGGTGAAGATCAACGGCATCCACGGCATCGCGCTGACCAAGCTCGACGTGCTCGACGGGCTGCCCGAGCTCAAGGTCTGCACCGGCTACCGGCTCGACGGCCGCATCGTCCACCACCTGCCGGCCAACATGACCAAGCAGGCCGAGGTCGAGCCGGTCTACGAGACGATCGAGGGCTGGGCCGAGAGCACGCGCGGCGCCCGCTCGTGGGCCGACCTGCCGGCGACCGCGGTCAAGTACATCCGCCGCATCGAGGAGCTGATCGGCGCGCCGGTGGCGCTGCTCTCGACCAGCCCCGAGCGCGACGACACCATCCTGGTCAGGGACCCGTTCGAGGATTGAAAGAGCGGGCCGCCGCCTATTCCAGCCGTTCGGCGCGGGCGGCGGCGGTCATCGCCTTCTGCAGCTTGTCGAAGGCGCGCACCTCGATCTGGCGCACCCGCTCGCGGCTGATGTCGTAGTGCTGCGACAGGTCCTCGAGCGTGGTCGGCTCGTCCTTGAGCCGGCGCTCGGTCAGGATGTGGCGCTCGCGCTCGGTCAGCGTCGCCATCGCCCGGGTGAGCAGGCGGCGGCGGTTGGCCAGCTCCTCGCTCTCGGCCAGGCCGGTCTCCTGGTCGATGCCCTCGTCGGCCAGCCAGTCCTGCCATTCGCCCTCGCCGTCCTGGCGCAAGGGCGCGTTCAGCGAATGGTCGGGCGCGGCCAGGCGCCGGTTCATGCTGACCACTTCGTCTTCCGGCACGCCCAGCGTCTGGGCGATCTTGGCGACCTGGGCCGGCGTGAGGTCGCCTTCCTCGATCGCCTTCATCTGGCCCTTGATCTTGCGCAGGTTGAAGAACAGCTTCTTCTGCGCCGCCGTGGTGCCCATCTTGACCAGCGACCAGGAGCGCAGGATGTATTCCTGCATGGCGGCGCGAATCCACCACATCGCATAGGTCGCCAGGCGGAAGCCGCGCTCGGGCTCGAAGCGCTTGACCGCCTGCATCATGCCGATATTGCCCTCGGCGATCAGCTCGCTCACCGGCAGGCCGTAGCCGCGATAGCCCATGGCGATCTTGGCGACCAGGCGCAGGTGGCTGGTCACCAGCTTGTGCGCGGCCTCGACGTCGCCGTGCTCGCGCCAGCGCTTGGCGAGGATGAACTCCTCCTCGGGCTCGAGCATCGGAAAGCGGCGGATCTCCTGCAGGTAGCGGGAAAGCCCGCCCTCGGCCGAGATCGCCGGCAACGTCGCCCTGTTGATCGCCATGCCTCAAGTCCCCGTTTCCGCCGCCTCTGCGGCGACACCATCCCGCCCCCGCGCCGCCTGGCGCGGCGCCGGGTCCTGGTCCCTTTCCTCCCTGGTGGATGGCCGATGCTAGGCACCGCCAGGAGGCAAGTCAAGAAAGACCCTATAGCCTTGTCAGGATTGTGGCGCTTTGGTGGCGAGGGCGGCGATCAATTCCCTTAAGTCGGCGGGCAAGGGGCTCTCGAAACGGAGTTTTTGCCCCGTCACCGGGTGGACGAAGCCGAGCAGGCGGGCGTGCAGGGCCTGGCGGGCGAAGGCGGCGATGGCGGCGCCGGCCGCCTCGGGCAGCGTCCGGGCGCGGCGGCGGAAGCGGCCGGCATAGACCGGGTCGCCGATCAGCGGGTGCCCGATATGGGCGAGGTGGACGCGGATCTGGTGCGTGCGCCCCGTCTCCAGCCGGCAATCGAGCAGGGCGGCGGCGCCGGAGGCCAGCGCGCGCTCGACCCGGTAGCGGGTCAGCGCCGGCTTGCCGCCGCGCGCCAGCACCGCCATCCTTTTGCGGTGCCGCGGGTCGCGGCCGATATTGCCGGCGATCTCGCCGCGCGCCGGCGCCGGCACCCCCCAGACCACGGCGGCATAGGCGCGCTCGATCCGCCGCCCGGCGAACTGCGCCGTCAGGCCGGCATGGGCGGCGTCGGTCTTGGCGGCGACGATCAGGCCCGAAGTGTCCTTGTCGAGCCGGTGCACGATGCCCGGCCGCCTGACCCCGCCGATGCCGGCGACCGAGCCGCCGCAATGGGCGATCAGCGCGTTGACCAGCGTGCGGTCGGGGTTGCCCGGCGCCGGGTGCACCACCATGCCGGCCGGCTTGTCGACGACGATCAGGTGCGCGTCCTCGTAGACGACGTCGAGCGGCAGCTTCTGGCCCCTGGGCAGCGGCTCCTCGGCCGGCGGCAGGCGGATCTCGTAGACCGTGCCCGGTTTGACCCGGTGGGAGGGCTCCGTTATGGTCGCCGCACCGGCGCGCACCTGGCCGCCGGCGATCAAGGCCTTCACCCGCGAGCGCGAAAGGCCCGGCAAGGCGGCGCCGACGGCGGCGGCGAGGAAGCGGTCGAGTCGCTCGCCGGCCTGGTCGGCGGACGCAGCGACGCGATGGACGGAGCTCGGCGGGGCGGTCTCGGCATTCGACATGAACGGCGAACCTCAGGCGGGCCCGAACATACGCCTGCTCAAGACCATCGTCATCGTGCTCGGCGTGCTGATCGTGGCGGCGCTCGCGGTGGTTGTCGGCACCATCGCGGCGCGGCTCGGCGGCCCCGGAACGCCCTTGGCCGGCCCCGGCTTCGGCGAGCGCACCTTGGCGCTGCCCGAGGGCGCGCGGCTGGTCGGCATCGCCGCCGCCGGCGACCGGCTGGCGCTGCATGTCGAACTGCCCGACGGCTCGGCCCGGCTGGTGATGGTCGACGCGCGCACCGGCGAGCGGCTGGGCAGCCTCGACCTGGTGCCCGGCCGGTGATCTGGCTCGAGGCGGCGGCGCTGAAGCGGCTGGTCGACCTGGCCGAGAGCGCCTATCCCGACGAGGCCTGCGCGCTCTTGGTCGGCCGGCGCCTGCTCGGCGACCATTACCGCGTCAGCCGGGTCGAGCCGGCGCGCAACGTCGCCCCCGACCCGCGCCGCCGCTTCGAGGTCGATCGTGGCCTGCGCATCGGCCTCGAGCGCGAGCTGCGCGGTAAGCCGCAGCAGGTGATCGGCGCCTGGCATTCGCATCCCGACGGGCCGGCGGCGCCGTCGGCCGTCGATGCCGCCCGCATCTATGAGCCCGAGCTCGTCTGGCTGATCACCGCCGTTTCCGGCGGCCAGGCGCTGCAGAGCGCGGCTTTCCTGCCGGCGCGGGGCGGCGGCTTCCGCCCGCTGCCGCTGGCGATTTCAAGCGAAGGGAGCGAGAGCGCATGAGCGCCCCGGCGAACCAGGACTTCCGCAGCGACAACGTCGCCGGCGCCCATCCCGCCATCCTCGCCGCGCTCGAGCGCGCCAATGCCGGCACCGCTTCGAGCTATGGCGAGGACGACATCAGCCGCGGCCTCGAGGCCCGCTTCCGCGACCTGTTCGAGACCGACTGCGCGGTCTTCCCGGTCGCCACCGGCACGGCGGCCAACGCGCTGGCGCTGGCTTCCTTGGCGCCGCCCTGGGGCGCGATCTACTGCCACCGCGAGGCGCACATCGCCGAGGACGAATGCGGCGCGCCCGAATTCTTCACCGGCGGCGCCAAGCTGGTGCTGCTCGACGGCGCGCACGCCAAGCTCGACGCCGCCTCGCTGGCGGCCGTGCTGGCCGGGGCGGGCAGGGGCGTGCAGCACCGCGTGCAGCCGGCGGCGGTCAGCATCTCGCAGGCGAGCGAGCGCGGCGCGCTCTACCGCCCGGCCGAGATCGCGGCGCTGGCGGCGGCGGCGCGCGCGCACGGCGTCGCGCTGCACATGGACGGCGCGCGCTTCGCCAACGCGGTGGCGGCGCTCGGCTGCGCGCCCGCCGACATCGCCTGGCGCGCCGGGGTGGAGGCGCTTTCCTTCGGCGCCACCAAGAACGGCGC
>CAYTWJ010000147.1:0-7221 GCA_964442055.1 uncultured Rhodospirillaceae bacterium
GGCCGCCGCGGCGGCGGCGATCTGGCATTTCCACCTTGCCATCGGCCTCGGCCTCGGCCTCGGCTCGGTGGCGCTCGGCAACGTTCCCAACGCCGCCCTGCTCAGCCGTTGGTTCCGCGCCCGTCTCGCCGGGGCGATGGCTGTCGTCTACTCGGCGATGGGGACCGGGACGCTGCTGCTGGTGCCGGCGGCGCAGACCTTGATCGAGGCGGTCGGCTGGCGCAACGCCTACCGGGGGCTCGCCCTGCTGACGATGGCGCTGCTGGTGCCGCTGGCGCTGGTGCCGTGGCGGCGTGCCGTCGCCGGGCACCCGGTTCTGCAGGCCGAGGCGGCGGAAGCGGCGGCGGCCGGGCAGATGGCGCGTCCCTGGACCGTCCTCGCCGCGGCGCGCACTTCGGCGTTCTGGGGTCTGTTCGCGGTGTTCGCCTTCACGGCGAACGGCATGTTCGCCTTCGCCCCGCAGGTCGTCGCCTTCCTGGTCGATGCCGGCTTCGCGCCGCTGGCCGCGGCGGGCGCCTACGGCGCCGTCGGCCTGCTGACGCCGGCCGGCATGCTCGCCTTCGGCTGGGCCGACCAGCGCATCGGCCGCCAGCCGTCGGTCGCGTTGTCCTATGGCCTCTCGCTCGCCGCCATCGGCTTCCTGTGGCTGGTCGGCCGGCATCCGTCGCCGATCCTGCTCGCGCTGTTCGTACTTTGCCTGGGGGCCACCTTCGGCTCGCGCGGGCCGCTGGTGGCGGCGATGGTCGCCCGCATCTTCCGCGGGCCGAGCCTCGGCGGCATCCTCGGCTCGATCATCCTCGGCGGCGGCATCGGCGGCGCCGTCGGCACCTTCGTCGGCGGCTGGCTGCATGACGCCACCGGCGGCTACGATGCCACGCTGGTCTACGCCTTCTGCTCGCTGCTGGTCGGCGCCGCACCCTTCTGGTCGATCAAGACGCTGGCCCGTGCCTGACCGCTCGCTTAAGCTGAAGCTCGATCTCGCCATGCCCGACGCCCGCCTCCTCACGCTCGACCGCCTCGTCGCCGAAATTCCCGACGGTGCCAAGCTCGCCGTGCCGGCCAATTACGCCGGCGTGGCGATGGCGGCGACGCGCGCCCTGGTGCGGCGCGGCGTGAAGGATCTGCACCTGGTCTGCGTGCCGACCAGCGGATTGCAGGCCGACATCCTGATCGGCACGGGTGCGGTGGCCACGCTGGAGACGTCCGCCGTGACGCTGGGCGAAGCGGGCCCGGCGCCGCGCTTCGGCGCGGCGGTCGCCGCCGGCGCGATACGGCTGCTCGATGCCACCTGCCCGGTCATCCATGCCGGCCTGCAGGCAGCGCAAAAAGGCATCCCGTTCCTGCCGCTGCGCGGCATCATCGGCTCGGACCTGCCGCGCCACCGCACCGACTGGCAAGTCATCGACAACCCCTTCGCCGAGGGCAAGGACCCGATCCTGCTCGTGCCGGCGATCCGGCCGGACGTCGCCCTGTTCCACGCGCCGCGCGCCGACCGCCACGGCAATGTCTGGGTCGGCCGGCGGCGCGAGCTCATCGCGATGGCGCAGGCTTCGGCCACCACCCTGGTCACCGTCGAACGGATCGAGGAGGGCAGTCTGCTCGACGACGAGGTAACCGCCGCCGGCGTTCTGCCGGCACTCTACGTCGGCGCCATCGCCGAGGCGCCGCGCGGGGCGTGGCCGCTCGCCCTCTGGGGCGCCTACGGCGAGGACGAGGCGCATCTGGCACGCTACGCCGGGCTCGCGGCGACGGCCGACGGTTTCCGCCGCTACGTTGCCGAGCATGTGCTGGAGCGGGTGGCGGCCGAATGAGCGACGCGACCCGCCACGAGCTGATGATCGCCACTGTCGCCCGGCTGCTCGCCGGCAGCGGCCATGTCGCCGTCGGCGCCGCCTCGCCGATCCCCGGCTCGGGCGCGCTGTTGGCGCGGGCCCTGTCAGGCGGGACGATGCGTGTCTCGGTGCTCGGCTCGCTCAGGCACAACTTTTTCACCAACGGCGGGGTCGAGCTGTTCGACTGCGCGGCGCAGGGCCGCATCGACGCCTTCTTCCTCGGCGGCGGCCAGATCGACGGCGAGGGCAACGTCAACCTGGTCGGAATCGGCGACTATCCGGCGAGCCGCGTGCGCTGGCCGGGGTCGTTCGGCTCGGCCTATCTCTACTTTCTCGTGCCGCGCGTCATCCTGTTCCGCGAGGAGCACAGCCGGCGCGTCCTCGTCGAGCGCGTCGACTTCGTCAGCGCTCCCGGCACCAGCCCCGCCGGCCTCTACCGCCGCGGCGGGCCCTGTGCCTTGCTCACGGGCCTCGCCCTGTTCCGTTTCGACAGCGACCGCCGGCGCTTCTGCCTCGAGAGCGTCCATCCCGGGCACACGCTCGAGGAGGTGCTCGACAATACCAGCTTCGCCTTCGACCGGCCCGAGAGCGTGCCGACGACCCCGCCGCCCGACGCCGCGACTTTGGCCCTCATCCGCGGCACAGTACGCGCCGATATCGCCGAAACCTATCCCCGCTTCGCCGCCGGACTTGCCGCATGACCGAGACGACACGCATTCCCGCCGGCGCGCTCGCCGGCGTCAAGGTGATCGACCTGACCCGCATCCTGGGTGGGCCCTATTGCACCCAGGTCCTCGCCGACCACGGCGCCGAGGTGATCAAGGTCGAGCCGCCGCAGGGCGACGACACGCGCGACTGGGGGCCGCCCTTCCGGGACGGCCTGTCGGCATATTTCGCCGGGGCCAACCGCAACAAGCGCTCGCTCGGCCTCGACATCAGCCGCGCTGCCGGCCGCGCCGTGCTCGAGCGGCTGCTCGCCGGCGCCGACGTGATGGTCGAGAACTTCAAGCCCGGCACCCTCGAGCGCTGGGGCCTCGGCTATGACGAGGTGCTGGCCAAGCGCTTCCCGCGCCTCGTCCACTGCCGCATCACCGGCTTCGGCGAAGGCGGCCCGTTCGGCGGCTTTCCCGGCTACGACGCCGTCGTGCAGGCGCTGACCGGCCTCATCTCGATCAACGGCGCGGCGGAATCGGGGCCGGTGCGGCTCGGCATCCCGCTGGTCGATCTCGGCACCGGTCTTTACGCGGCGATCGGCATCCTGATGGCCCTCGCCGAGCGCCAGCGCTCGGGCAAGGGCCAGTTCCTCGAGGTCACGCTCTACGACACCGGGGTGGCGCTGCAGCATCCGCATGCGGCCAACTTCTTCATGTCGAACCGCGCCCCGCAGCTCACCGGCAACGCCCACCCCAACATCGCGCCCTACGATCTCTTCCCGACCAAGGGGCGGCCGCTGTTCCTCGGAGTCGGCAACGACCGCCAGTTCGCCGTTCTCTGCCGCGAGCTCGGGCGCCCCGAGCTCGCCGAGGACGCGCGTTTCCTGAGCAACGCCGATCGCGTCACCAACCGCGCCGCCCTCACCAAGGAGCTCGCTGCCGCCCTGGCCGAGGTCGACGGCGAGGCGATCGCGATCAAGCTGCTCGACGCCGGCGTCCCGGCCGGCGCGGCGCTGACCGTGCCCGACGTCATGAGCCATCCGCATACCCGCCATCGCGAAATGGTGGTCGAGATCGACGGCTATCGCGGCACCGGCATCCCGATCAAGTTCGGGCGCACTCCCGGCGCGGCGCGGCGCAAGCCGCCGGCCTTCAACGAGGACGGCCGCGCGATCCTGACCGAGGCTGGCTTCGCTGCCGACGAGATCGACGGCCTCGCCGCCCAGGGGGTGCTGGTCGAAACCCGGCGCCGTCTCTGAGGCCGCTCGCCCCGTCGCGCCCGGCGCCGAATCTCGCGCTTGGTTTTGTCGCCGGGCCTTGCCTATCATCGGCGCCGTTCACCCGAATTGCCATTTCCTTGACGAGGAAGCCCGACCTGCCATGACCAAGTTCGGCTCCAGCCAACCCCTGCGTCGCGTCGAAGATCAGCGCTTCATCACCGGCCAGGGCCGCTATACCGACGACATCAATCTGCCCGGCCAGGCATACGCCTACGTCGTCCGTTCGCCGCACGCGCATGCCCGCATCAACGCCATCGACGTCGGTGCAGCGCGCGCCGCGCCCGGCGTGCTGGCGGTCTGCACCGTCGCGGACCTCAAGGCCGACGGCATCGGCACGCTGCCCTGCACGATCCCGCTCAAGAACCGCGACGGCAGCGAGCGCGCCGATCCGCCGCGCCAAGCGCTGGCCGACGGCGTCGTGCGCCATGTCGGCGACCCGGTCGCGTTCGTGGTCGCCGAATCGCTCGCCCAGGCGCGCGACGCTTCCGAGCTGGTGGCGGTCGACTACGAGCCGCTCGACGCGGTCGCAGACATGCGGGCGGCCGTCAAGCCGGGCGCGCCGCTGGTCTGGTCCGGCGTGGCGCAGAACCGCTGCTTCGACTGGGAGACCGGCGACAAAGCGAAGGCCGAGGCGCTGTTCGCCAAGGCCGCGCACGTCACCCGCCTCGAGCTGGTCAACAACCGCGTCGTCGTCGCCTCGATGGAGGGGCGGGCTGCCCTCGCCGCCTACGACGCGGCGAGCGGCCGCTTCACCCTCTATTCCGGCACGCAAGGCTCGTTCCTGCCCAAGCGGCTGCTGGCGAGCCACGTCTTCAAGCTGCCCGAGGACCGCTTCCACGTCATCACGCCCGATGTCGGCGGCGGCTTCGGCATGAAGATCTTCATCTATCCCGAGCCGGTGCTCTGCCTCTACGCGGCGCGCAAGCTGGGCCGGCCGGTGAAATGGACGAGCGAGCGCGGCGAGGCTTTCCTGAGCGACACGCACGGCCGCGACAACCTGACCGTCGGCGAGGTGGCCATCGACAAGGACGGCAACTTCCTCGCGCTGCGCGTGCACACGCTGGCCGGCATGGGCGCCTATCTGTCGACCTTCGCGCCGATGATCCCGACGCTCGCCGGCAGCAAGGTGATGGCCTCGGTCTATCGCTTCCAGGCGGTGCACCTGCGCGTCGAGGGCATCTTCACCCATACCGTGCCGGTCGACGCCTATCGCGGCGCCGGGCGGCCCGAGGCCAATTACATGATCGAGCGCCTGGTCGACAAGGCGGCGGCCGAATTGGGCCGCGACCGCATCGAACTGCGCCGGCAGAATTTCGTGCCGCCCGAGGCGATGCCGTGGAGGGGCGCGATGGGCCTCACCTACGATTCGGGCGAGTTCGCCGCCAACATGGCCGAGGCGCTGCGCCTCGCCGACTGGAGTGGCTTCGAGGCCCGCCGCAAGGCGGCGCGCGGGCGCGGCAGGCGCCGGGGCATCGGCCTCGCCTACTATCTCGAGGCGACCGCGGCGCCGACCGCCGAGCATGCCCAGATCCGCTTCGCCGACGGCGGCATGGTCGAGGTACTGGTCGGCACCCAGTCGACCGGCCAGGGCCACGAGACCGCCTATACCCAAATCACCGCCCGCCAGCTCGGCGTGCCGATCGAGCGCATCCGGGTGATCCAGGGCGACAGCGACCGCATCCCGACTGGCGGCGGCACCGGCGGCGCCCGCTCGCTCTATGCCGGCGGCGGCGCGATCCTGAGCGCGGCCGAGAAGGTCATCGAGAAGGGTAAGCATGCCGCCGGCGAGGTGCTCGAGGCGGCGGTCGCCGACATCGAGTTCGCCGAGGGGCGCTTCGCCATCGCCGGCACCGACCGCTCGATCGGCATCATCGAGCTGGCCGAGACCGTGCGCACGCGCAAGTTGGCGGTTGCCGACGACGCCCTCGACGCGGCGGCCGACATCAGGGTCGCCGACATGACCTTCCCCAACGGCTGCCACATCGCCGAGGTCGAGATCGACGAGGCGACCGGCACCGTCGACATCGTGCGCTACGTCGTCGTCGACGACATGGGCCGGGTGGTCAACCCGATGATCGTGGTCGGCCAGGCGCAGGGCGGCGTGGCGCAGGGCATCGGCCAGGCCCTTTACGAGGAAACGGTCTACGACGCGGGCGGCCAGCTGCTCAGCGGCTCGTTCATGGACTACTGCCTGCCGCGCGCCGACCAGATGCCGGCGATCGAGGTGACGCTGCGCGAGGTGCCGTGCACGACCAATCCGCTCGGCGTCAAGGGCGCAGGCGAGGCCGGCTCGGTCGGCGCGCCGCCGGCGGTGATCAACGCGATCGTCGACGCGCTGAAGGACCTCGGCGTGCAGCACATCGACATGCCGGCGACGCCCGAGCGCATCTGGCGGGCGATGAACGGCGGGTGCGGCTGAGGCTCAGGCGGCGCGGCGGAAATCCAGTCCGATCCGGTCGACGCCGCGGATGACCAGCGAATCGCTCCAGCGCGGCGCCGGGCCGGCGAGGCGGAAATCGGCGAGCCGGCCGAGCAGGGCCGGGAAGGCGATCTGGGCCTCCATGCGCGCCAGCGGCGCGCCGAGGCAGAAATGGATGCCGAAGCCGAACGCCAGGTGATGGTTGTCGGCCCGGCCGATGTCGAAGCGGTCGGGATCGGGAAACGCCGCCGGGTCGCGGTTGGCGGCGGCGATCATCAGGAAGACGCGGTCGCCGCGGGCCAGCTCGCGCCCGCCGAGCGGCGCGTCCTCGGCCATGACCCGCACCTGCGCCAGCGACGGGCCGTCCCAGCGCAGCATCTCCTCGACCGCCGCGGCGACGGTTTCGCGGCCGCCGGCACCCCGCGCCAGCCGCGCCATCGCTTCGGGATGGGCGAGCAGCGCCAGGAAGCCGTTGCCGATGAGTTGCGTCGTCGTTTCGTGGCCGGCGAAGAGCAGCAGCACGCAGGTGGCGACCAGCTCGTCGATGCCGAGGAAATCGCCGCGCTGCTCGGCGGCGATCAGGCCTGAGGTCAGGTCGTCGCCCGGGCGCCGCCGGCGCTCCTCGACCAAGCGGCGGAAATAGTCGCTCATCTCGGCGATGCCGGCGGCGGCGCGCGCGTACTTGTCGGCGGTCAGCCGGGCCGAGAAGACGAAGCCGCCGAGCTCGTCCGACCAGCGCTTGAGCAGATCGACATCGGCGCGCGGCACGCCCATCATGTCGGCGATCACCGTCGCCGGCAGGGGATAGGCGAAATCGCGGATCAGGTCCATCTCGCCGCGCGCCGCCACCCGGTCGAGCAGCTCGTCGACGATCGCGGCGATGCGCGGCCTCAATGCGTCCACCGCCCGGCTGGTGAAGGCCTTGTTCAGCAGGCCGCGCAGCCGCGTGTGCTGCGGCGGGTCGGTGAACACCGCCCACTGCGCGATGCTGTCGCCGAGGGCTAGCATGGCGGCGCGCTCGGCCGGCGGCAGATGCT
>CAYTWJ010000147.1:7231-7919 GCA_964442055.1 uncultured Rhodospirillaceae bacterium
CGCATGCGGTCGGCCGAGAAGCGCGGATCGCGCAGCGCCTGGCGGACGAGCTCATGGCCGGTGACCACCCAGCCGCCGAGGCGCTCGCTCCAGTGCACCGGGTCGCGCTCGCGCAGCGCCGCCAGCGCGGGATAGGGGTCGGCGATGAAGGCGGCGGCGCGGGGGTCGAAGTCGATCGTCATGCCTTCGGCCATCGGCGGGTCGATCTTGGCTATGATAGCCAGCCGCGGCACCGGCGGGAAAGCCGCCGTCGCAGCGCAGGAGGAAGAGCATGTCCCGGGAATATCCGCCGCGGCCGATCGTCGGCGTCGGCGTCGTGGTGTGGAAGGACGACCGCGTGCTGCTGGTCCGCCGCGGCAAGCCGCCCCGCCAGGGCCAATGGAGCCTGCCCGGCGGCGCCCAGCGCCTCGGCGAGACGCTGGGCGAGACGGCGCGACGCGAGGTGCAGGAGGAAACCGGCCTCGAGGTGCGCCTCACCGGCCTGGTCGATGCGCTCGACTCGATCGAGCGCGACGGCGACGGCGGCGTCCGCTACCACTACACGCTGGTCGATTTCGCCGCCGAATGGCAGGAAGGCACGGCGCGCGCGGGCGGCGATGCCGCCGAGGTCGGCTGGTTCGGCCTCGCCGAGCTCGCCCGGCTCGGCCTCTGGTCGGAGACGCTGCGCGTCATCTAGCTCGCCGCGGCC
>CAYTWJ010000148.1:0-7902 GCA_964442055.1 uncultured Rhodospirillaceae bacterium
AAAGGTTGCGGCGCCGTTGCCGCCGCGCTATCTGCATGCGCCGGTGCCCCTGTGCGGCGAGCCTGCCGATGACCGACCCCGCCCCCCGTCCGCCGCAGCGCATCGCCGTGCTCATCCCCTGCTACAACGAGGAGGCGACGGTGGCGCGCGTCGTCGCCGACTTCCGCGCCGCCCTGCCGGGAGCCACGGTCTACGTCTACGACAACAACTCGACCGACCGCACCGCCGAGCTGGCGCGGTCGGCGGGCGCCGTCGTGCGGCGCGAGCCGCGCCAGGGCAAGGGCAACGTGGTGCGGCGGATGTTCGCCGACATCGAGGCCGACCTCTATCTGCTGGTCGACGGCGACGCCACCTACGATGCCGCCAGCGCGCCGGCCCTGGTCGACCGGCTGCTGGCCGAGCGGCTCGACATGGTGGTGGCAGCGCGGCTCGGCACCGCCGAGGCCGCCTATCGCGCCGGCCATCGCTTCGGCAACCGGCTGCTGACCGGCTTCGTCGCGCAATTGTTCGGCCGCCAGGTCACTGACATGCTCTCGGGCTATCGCGTGCTGTCGCGCCGCTACGTGAAGTCGTTTCCGGCCCTCGCCAAGGGCTTCGAGATCGAGACCGAGCTGACGGTTCATGCCCTTGAGCTCCGCATGCCGGTCGGCGAGCTGCCGACCCCGTACGGCGCGCGGCCGGCCGGCTCGACCAGCAAGCTCAGCACCTTCCGCGACGGCTTCCGCATCCTTCTCACCATTCTGCTTCTGTTCAAGGACGAGCGGCCCTTCGCCTTCTTCACCTCGGCCTTCGTCGTGCTCGCCGCCGGCTCGCTCGCCCTCGCCTGGCCCGTCATCATCACCTATCTCGAGACCGGGCTGGTGCCGCGCCTGCCGACCGCGGTGCTGGCCACCGGCATCATGCTGCTGGCCTTTCTCAGCCTCGCCGCCGGCTTCATCCTCGACACCGTGACGCACGGCCGCATCGAGATGAAGCGGCTCGCGTATCTCGCCATCCGGGCGCCGGAGCCCGAGGCGTGAGGCTGGCGGCCAGACAGTTCCTGCGCTTCTCGATCGTCGGCACGATCGGCTTCTTCGTCGATGCCGGCGCGCTGCAGGCGCTGATCGACCTCGCCGGCAGCGATCCCTGGTCGGGCCGCGTCGTCTCGTTCCTCGTCTCGTCGACCGTGACCTGGCTGCTCAATCGCCGCTTCACCTTCCCGCTGGTCGCCGGCGCCCGCCGGCGGGTCGGCGCCGGCCGCGAATGGAGCTATTACTTCGCGCTGATGGCGGTCGGCGCGGTGTTCAATTACGGCGCCTACGTCGCCACCCTGCTCCAGTGGGGCCTGGCGCGCGACTGGCCGATGATCGGCGTCGCCGTCGGCTCGCTGGCCGGCCTTGCCGTCAACTTCCTGGGCTCGAAGTACCTCGTCTTCCGCGCGGCGTAAGCGACCTCAGTCGCCGGCAGCGGGAGCGGCGACCGGCTGGCTGACCGAGGCCTGGCCGGCGGCCGGCGCGATGCGGCGCCGGCGCAGCCGCGGCAGCGTGTTGACCGCCGCGGTCGCCAGCGAGGCGCCGAAAGGCAGCGACTGGGCGAACATCACCAGCGACCACAGCCGCGCCTCGGGATCGTCGCCGCCATAGACCGCCCACACGGCGATGCCCGCCAGCCACAGCAGGATGAACAGCGTGGTCTCCTCGCGCGCCATGGCCAGCGCCTGCACGAAGGCGGGCTGGTCCTCGCACTTGGGCGTGCGGATGAAGGGCAGCTTGCGCGTGAAGATGCCGTAGAACGTCGCCTTGGCGATGGTGAAGGTCAGCGCCAGCCCGGCCATGCCCGCGCCCAGCCGCTGGCCCAACGAGCAGTCGACGCGCAGGGCGTAGAGCACCAGGAACTGCGCCACCTTGGCGGCGAAGACGGCGAGCGCCGGCACCAGGAACAGCGTCAGGGGGAACTCGAAATAGCGCGGCAGCGCCAGCACGCCGACCGTCCAGACCAGGCTCGCCACCGCGAAGACCAGGCCGACGGCGTCGGCGAACCAGGGCATCCAGCCGGCGACGAAGTGGAAGCGCTGCATCGGCGTGAGCTTGCGGTCCTTGCCGGGCAGCATCTCGCGCCAATGTTTCTTCAGAATCTGCATGGCGCCGTAGGCCCAGCGGAAGCGCTGGCTCTTGTAGCCGCTGAAGCTGTCGGGCGTCATGCCGTAGCCGAAGCGGTGGTTGAGATAGACCGACTGCCAGCCGCCGGCCAGCAGCCGCAGGCCCATCTCGGCGTCCTCGGTGATGCACCATTCCGCCCACGGGCCGACATCGTCGATCGCCCGGCGGCGGATCAGGGTCATCGTGCCGTGCTGGATGATGGCGTCGCGCTCGTTGCGCTGGACCATGCCGATGTTGAAGAAGCCGGCATACTCCCAGTTCATCATCTCCTTGAAGGCGTCGCCGCGCCAATCGTAGTGGTCCTGCGGCGCCTGCACGAAGCCGACCTCGGCGCGGTCGAAATAGGGCACGACGCTCTTCAGCCAGTTCGGCTCGACCAGGTAGTCGCTGTCGATCACGCCGACGATCTCGGCGTCGGCCGCGGTCTGGCGCAGGGCGAAGTTGAGCGCGCCGGCCTTGAAGCCCGCCAGCGGCGCGACGTGGAAGAAGCGGAAGCGCGGGCCGAGCTGCTGGCAATAGGCCTCGACCGGGCGCCACACCGCCTCGTCCTTGGTGTTGTTGTCGACGACGACGACCTCGAAATCCGGGTAATCGAGCCGCGCCAGGGCGTCGAGGGTGCGGCGGACCATCTCCGGCGGCTCGTTGTAGAGCGGCAGGTGGATCGAGACCTTCGGCCAGCCGCGCTCGATGTCGGTGACGAAGGGCAGGAAGCGGCGCTTCTGCTGGCGCGCCCAGGCCACTTCGGCCAACTCCAGCGCCTCGGTCAGCACCATCACCAGCAGCATGGCGAGCAGCGGCAGCAGCATCGCCCACATGGCGAAGGTGCCCATCGTCATGTACTGGCCGGCGCCGGTGTCGACGACGTAGACGAACACCGCCGCGGCGGCCTGGATCAGGCCGGCATAGAAGACCTGGCCGGCCGGCTTGAGATCCGACCAGCGGCGCAGGAACCAGACCATCGGCAGCAGCGCGATCAGCGCGGCGAGCGTGGCGAGCTTGACCCAGTCGGGATTGGCGACCACCGGGCCGACCAGCGAGTATTTGGCCTGGCGGTCGGCGTCGTAGATGCCCCAGTAGGCGCCGACGCTGCCTTCGATCGACCGCTTCCAGGGCTGGTCGAAGGCTTCCATGATGTAATAGTCGAGCCTGCGGCGGTCGGCCTCGTTGAGGAATTCGCGCAGGAAGTAGGCCTGAGCCGTGACGGTCGGCTCGGCGGCGCGCCGCATGCGGCCGTCGGAGGGCCAGCCGACCTCGGTGATGACCACCGGCTTGGTCGGAAAGGCGTCCTTCACCTGCTGGTAGCGCTGCAGCACGTAGTCGACCGCGCGGTCGACCGGCAGCCCTTCCCAGTAGGGCAGGATGTGAATGGCGATGAAATCGACCTCGCGGCCGAGCTCGGGATGGGCAAGCCAGACATGCCAGGGCTCGGCGGTCGACACCGGCACCTTCACCTGGGTGCGCACGCGGCGGATGTAATCGATCAGCTCGTCGACCGTCACGTCGGCGCGCAGGATCGACTCGTTGCCGACCAACACGCGATTGACGTTGCCGTTGCGGCGCGCCATGCGCACGACATTGGCGATCTCGCGCTCGTTGCGCTCGAGACGCCCGTCGACCCAGGCGCCGGCGGTGACCAGGAGCCCGTAGCGGTCGGCCAGCGGGGCGACCGCGTCGAGGCCGTCGGTCGCGCTGTAGGTGCGCACCTGGCGCACCTGGCTGGCGACAAGCTCGAGGTCGCGGGCGATCTGCTCGGCCGAGGGATGCCGGTCGGCGCGCGGGTCCTGGTCGGCGCGGTACGGGCTGAACGACACGCCGTTGATGCCATGCCACCACGGCTTCGGCTCTTGCGGCCGATTCATCAGGCCCCAGCCGACCAGGTTGGCCAGCACGACCAGGACGATGACAAGAACCCCTGACTTACGCATGACAACGACCCGATGCCCCTGTTGGCAACGACCCAATCTTCTCGTTCTGGTACACGACGCACTTTTCCCGCTTCGCCCGCATTCCGGCGATCGGCGGAAGCCCCATGCCTCGCGAAAAACTGCCTGGAAAGAACCCCGATCGCCAAGCGCCGGGGAAACCCCTCGTCAGACTTTTGGTATCCACCCTTGCCGTCGAAGCTAATGCCCGATTGGGGCGCGGCCCAGGCGGCTTTGTGACTATATAATGGCCCTTTTCGCCGAGTCGAGTCCGTGGTGAACGGATCGTTAATCGAGCTGCAGGACCTGCCATTTCAGATAGGCGCTCTCGGGCAACATTGCATGTACCGGGTGGTCCGGACCGGCGCCGCCAGCAACCACGACCCGCCCCTGGCGCCCCGCCCCGGCCAGCCCCGCCGCCACCTCCTCGGCGAAGAGGCCGGCCGGTACATGGTGCGAGCAGGAGGCGATGAACATGAATCCGCCTTCCTCAACCAGGGGTGCGACCAGGCGCGACAGCTTGCGATAGCCACGGGCCCCCGCCCGCAATTCCTTGCGTGACTTGACGAAGCTCGGGGGGTCCGCAACGACGCTCTGGAAGCGCTCGCCGTCGGCCGCCAGCCGTTCCAGCATGTCAAACGCGTCCCCGCGCCTGAAGCGGCAGCGGTCGCCGACTCCGTTGCCCGCAGCCGCCGCCTCGGCCATGGCCAGCGCTGCTTCCGACCGGTCGATGCCGAGCACGGCGGTCGCCCCCGCCGACGCCGCGCGCACGGCGAAGGCGCCGGTATGGCAATAGGCGTCGAGCATCCGCCCGCCGGCGGCGAGGCGGGCCATCAGCGTACGGGCCTCGGCCAGGTCGAAGAACCAGCCGGTTTTCTGGCCGCCGAGCAGATCGGCGGGGAAGCGGCAGCCTCCCTCGACCACCTCGGCCGGCGGCTCCAGGCTGCCGCGGACAAGTCGGACCTCGCGCCCGAGGCCCTCGAGGGTCCGCACCGGGCTGTCGTTGCGCAGCACCACCGCGCGCGGTGCCAACAGGTCGTCGAGGGCGCCCAAGAGCTCGGGCAGGAGGTGGTCGGCCCCCGCGGTGTTGCTCTGGACGGCGGCCACGTCGCCGTAGCGGTCGACGACGAAACCGGGCAGGCCGTCGCCCTCGGCGTGAACCAGGCGGTAGTACGGCGTGGCATAGAATTTCTGCCGCAGGTTGAGCGCGACGGCCAGTCGTGCGGCAAAGAACGCCCGATCCAGGCAGGCCCTCGGCTGGCGCGAATAGACGCGCGCTGCGATCAGCGAGTGCAGGTTGAAGCTGGCGGCGCCGATGGGCCGGCCGTCGGCTCCGGCGAGGCTGACAATGCTGCCGGCCGGAATGGAGCGGGCAGCGCTGTCGAGTTGCAACTCGTTCGCATAAGCCCAAGGATGCCCTTGGCGGAGGCGGCGGTCCTCGCCGGGAAGCATGCGGACAATCGCCAGGGCGTCAGAGGGCACGTTCGTCGCCAAGACAGGAGCGGACGCATCCTGCTAACAGCGAACGCGGCGGAAGTCCAACCCGGGAGACGCCAAAGACGGCGTGCGACCGTCGGACGCGTTGACCGCTTGGCCGGGACGCGTATAACTCGGCCATGCTGCGACGTGCTCTCATTCTTGCGATCGTCCTCGCGGCCGGCATGGCCGGCAATGCGGCGCGCGAGGCGCACGCGCAGGATCTGCGCTTCTTCCGTATCGTCACCGGCTCGGCCGCGGGTACCTATTTCCCGATCGGCATTGCGCTGGCGCTGGCGATTTCCAATCCGCCCGGCTCGCGGCCGTGCGAGCGCGACGGCTCGTGCGGGGTGCCGGGGCTGGTCGCCGTCGCCTCCACCAGCGAGGGATCGGTTGCCAACATCAACGCGGTTGCCGAGGGCACGGCCGATTCCGGCCTGGCCCAGGCGGATCTCGTCAACTGGGCGTTCAACGGCGAGAACCTGTTCCGCCGCGGCCGGCTCGACAACCTGCGGGTGATCGCCAACCTCTACCCCGAGAGTGTCCATCTGGTGGCGCGGCAAGGCGCGGCGATCAAGAGCCTCCGCGACATGGTCGGCAAGCGGGTGTCGATCGACAAGCCCGGCTCGGGTACGCGGGTCAACGCCGAGCTGATCCTGTCGGCCTACGGGATCCGCCTGAACCAGCTCAATGCCGTCGAGGTCGATCCCGGCGAGGCGGTCGAGCTCTTCATCCGCGATGAGCTCGACGCCTTCTTCGTCATCGGCGGCTATCCGGTCAAGGCGGTCTCAGACCTGGCCGAGCTCGGCCTGGCGGAGCTGGTGCCGATCGCCGGGCGTCAGGCCGAGACCATCGTCCGGCGGCACAAGTTCTTCGGCCTCGACGTGATCCCGGGCCAAACCTATCCCGGCATGGCCGACCATGTGCCGACGCTGAGCATCGGCGCGCAATGGATCACGTCGGCAGCCGCCGATGCCGAGCTCGTCTACCAGATCACCAAGGCGCTGTGGAACCCGCGCAACCGCCACTTTCTCGAATCCGGCCACGAGAAGGGGCGGTCGATCCAGCTGACTTCGGCGCTGACCGGCGTCTCGACGCCGTTGCATGCCGGCGCCGAGCGCTTCTACCGCGAGGTCGGGGTGCTGGAATAGGCGGCCGGTTCGGATTCGGCGGCCGCCCCTGCCAGCCATTCCTGCATGGCCGGCAAGGCGATGACCGCATCGCGATAGGCGGCGCAGACCGGATCGAGTCGCATGCCGTAGCTGACGAAGCGCGAAACCACCGGCGCGTACATGCAGTCGGCGACGGTGAAATGGCCGAAGAGCATGTCGCCGCCGGCGCCGAAGCGCTTGCGGGCATCGCGCCACATCGCGGTGATGCGCTCGATGCTCGCTTGCGCCTCGCCCGATATCTGCGGCATCGCCGCCCGCTTGCGGCAATCCATCGGCAGCTCGCGGCGCAGCGCCGGGAAGCCGCCATGCATTTCGGTCGCCACCGAGCGGGCATAGGCCCGCGCGGCGGCATCGGCCGGCCAGAGCCGGGCGGCGGGAAAACGCTCGGCCAGGTACTCGCCGATCGCCAGCGATTCCCAGACCGTGATCGGGCCGTCCTTGAGCACGGGAACCTTGCCGGCGGCCGAATGGGCGAGAATGCGCAGCCGCGTATCCGGCTGGTAGAGGCGGACCAGCTCCTCGCGGAACGGCGCCCCCGTGGCCTTCAGGGCCAGCCAGGCGCGCAGGCTCCATGAGGAATAGTTCTTGTCGCCGATGACGAGGGTGATCTCGGGCATAGGATGTGTCGCTATCTAGCGGGGGCTTCCGGCGTTGGCACAGGCGCCTTATAAAGCCCGACGCCGCTGCCGACGGCAACCGGCATCCTCCTCCAGCGAAAGGCTCGCCGTGACCGCCGTGTTCCTCGATCCCGCCGCCTCGGCCATCCCGATCTGGCTCGTTACCGAGGCCGGCTTGGCCGGGTGGCTGCAAAGCCAGTCGGCCTCGACCGCGGCCTGGGTGCGCGGCGCCGGCTTCACCGGGGCTGCCGGCAAGCACCTGCTGATCCCGGGCGAGGCCGGCGGGCTGGCCGGGGTCGCGGTCGGGGTCGCTGAAAGTTTCGACCTCTGGTGTCTGGCCGACCTGCCGCGGGCCCTGCCGCCCGGCCCCTACCGCCTGGCAGCGCCGCCGCCGCCCGACCAGGCCAACGGCCTGGCCTTGGGCTGGGCCTTGGGAGCCTACGAATTCAGCCGCTACCGCGCGCCGCCGAAGACCCCGGCGGCGTCGCTCGCCTGGCCCGAGGGCTGCGACCGCCCCCAGGTCGAGCGCGCGGCGGCGGCGATCACCCTGGCGCGCGACCTGGTAAATATCCCGGCA
>CAYTWJ010000149.1:0-7889 GCA_964442055.1 uncultured Rhodospirillaceae bacterium
CGCATCTGATCGCCGGAGTCGCCACCGCTGTCGCGCTGGCGATCGCGCTGGTGCCGCCCTCGGGCATGGCGCCGGCAACGGCCAAGGCGCTGGCGCTGACCATCTTCGGCATCGGCTTCTGGGCGACCGCGGCGATCCCCGAGTTCATCACCGCGCTGAGCTTCTTCCTGCTGGCGATGCTCTTCGCCGTCGCGCCGCCGGGCGTGGTCTTCGGCGGCTTCCAGTCGGGGGCGCTGTGGCTGGTCTTCTCCGGCCTGATCATCGGCATCGCTGTCAAGCGCACCGGCCTCGGCGAGCGGCTGGCGGCGCGGCTCGGCGGCGCCTTCGGCACCAGCTATGTCGGCGTCATCGGCGGCATGATGGCGATCAGCGTCGCGCTGGGCTTCCTGATGCCGTCCTCGCTCGGCCGCGCCGTGCTGCTGATGCCGATCGCGCTCGCCGTCGCCGACCGCATCGGCTTTGCCGCCCACTCGCCGGGGCGGACCGGGGTGGTGCTGGCGATCGCCTTCGGCTGCCACGTGCCGACCTTCTCGATCCTGCCGGCCAACGTGCCGAACATGGTGCTGGTCGGCGCCGCCGAGGCGCTCTACCGCGTCACGCCGTCCTATGGCGAATACCTGATCCTGCATTTCCCCGTGCTCGGCCTGCTCAAGGCGGCGCTCCTCATTGCGACGATCGTTCTGTTCTTCCCCGACCGGCCACGCGCGGTGCCGCGCGACGCCGGCGCGCGCAAGCCGATGAGCGGCGAGGAGCGCGTGCTGGCGGCGGTGCTGGCGCTCGCCCTTGCCTTCTGGGTGACCGACTTCCTGCACCATGTCTCGCCGGCCTGGGTCGGGCTGGCGGCCGCGGTGTTCGTGCTGCTGCCGCGGGTTGGGCTGGTGCCGGCGCGCGCCTTCAGCGAGCAGGTCAATTACGGCTCGCTGTTCTACGTCGCCGGCATCATGGCGCTCGGCGGCGTGGTCGCCCATTCGGGCCTCGGCTCGCTGTTCGCCGGCGCCCTGCTCGAACTCCTGCCGCTGGCGCCGGGGGCGGAGGCGCAGAATTTCGCGGCCCTGGCCGGCATCGCCACGCTGACCGGCCTCATCACCACTCTGCCGGGTACGCCGGCCGTGCTCACCCCGCTTGCCGCCGACATGGCCCGGGCCTCGGGCTGGAGCCTGGAGGCGGTGCTGATGACCCAGGTGCTCGGCTTCTCGACCATCCTGCTGCCCTACCAGTCGGCGCCGCTGGTGGTGGGCATGCAGCTTGGCGGCGAGCGGCTGGGGCCGGCGATCCGCGTCTCCCTCGCGGTCTCGGCCGTGACGATCCTGGTGCTGTTCCCGCTCGACTTCTTGTGGTGGCGGCTGCTCGGCTGGATCGGCTGACGGCTACCAGCCGCTGCCGCCGCCACCGCCGCCGCCGCCGCCCGACGAGCCGCCGCCGCCGCTGCCCGAGCTGCTGCCCGGCGCGCTGGCCGACGCCGCCACCGCGCCGGCGAAGGCGTCGCCGAGCCGGCTGGAGAAGTCGCCGGCGCCGAGCCTGGTGAAGTCCTGCCCGGCGTACCAGCGCGGCCGATAGCCCTCGGGCTTGGCCGCCGCCGCGGCGATCACGTCGGCAAACTGCTCGCCCCATTCCTGCGCGACGCCGAGAGCCAGCGCATAGGGCAGGTAGCGCTCGAAAAGTTCGGGTGTCTGGCGCGGCGGGTGAAGCGCGTTCAGCCGCTCTCTCTCGGCGACCGAGAGATAGAGCCGGAAGCCCTCGATGCGGTCGAGCAGCGCCCGCCCGGCGGCGGTCGGTGCCTTGAGCAGATGGAAGAAGGCGGCATTGACCAGGCCGAGCGCGCCGAGCACGGCGACAAAGGGCAGCGGCGTCATGCCGCCGAGCTGGCCGATGACGATAATCTCGGCGGCGAAGAAGGGAATGGCGAACACCGTGAGGAACAGCGCGCCGACCAGGCTGCGCGGGCTGCCGAGCGACGCCGCCTCCCACCGGCGATAGACCTGGAAGGCAAGGAAGACGCAGCCCGCCGTCCAGCCGGCGAGCCAGAGCGCGAGAAAGGCCGCCTGGGGGTCGTCGCCGCCGACCAGCATGCTGCCGACGGCGACGGCCGCCGACAAGGCCGCGCCGCCGATGAACCAGCCGAGATTGGTGACGAAGTGCACCTTCTCGTGCTCGTTCTTCAGTGCCGCGCGCAGGGCCGCGCGCGCCCCGCCGATCGAACGGTGGTTCGCCTGCTTGAGCTCGATGCCGTCGCCGCCGGCGAACAGGCGCGCAACCACCGCGCGCTCACCCGGGCTGAGTGCGCTCTCGTCGCGGCTCGTCCGCTCGAGGCGGAAACGCTCGCCGTCGTCGTCGATGCGCAGCACGCCCTTGACCGCCAGGCTGACGATGGCGGCGGCGAAGCTGGTGTCGTCGAAGCCCATGCGGCTGACGAAGCACATCGCCGCCGGCGACAGGCCCTTGGGCGGCTCGAACAGCGGGATGACGGTGCCGCGGGCCGGATCGCGGCCAACGCGCAGCCAGATGAAGCCGTAGTAGGCGAGGACCAGCACGAACCCCGCTGCGGCAACGGCGAGCGCCGCATTGTCGGATAGCAGCCGGGCGGCCTCGGCGGCGCCGCTCGGCGCCCGGACGAAGCCTTTCGGCCAGGCCACGGCCACGGTAAGCCCGCTGCCGGGCCTGAGCGGCCGCGCGGTGCGGAAGACGATGCGGTCGGCGGCAGGCCGCTCGGTAGTGAAATCCTGCTCGCGCGCGCCGGTCGGCCCGGTATAGGCGGCAAATTGGCGCACAGTGGCGCCCGGCGGCAGGTCGATCACCGCCTCGGCCTGGTCGATGCGGAAGGTCCAGGCATTGCCGGTGGCATTCCAGTAGAGCTCGTCGTAGTCGGCGAAGAAACCGATTTGGCGGTCGGTGCGATAGACGATCTCGTAGGTGTAGGTCCCCGGCGGCAGGAAGCGGTCGGCGTGGCCGATCCGCACCCGGGCGCCGTTCTCGATCGCCACGACGGCGTAGGGTTCGGGCTGGCCGTCGCGCCGCACCGCCAGCACCTCGAAACCGACGCGGCGCCGCTCGTCGGCCGGGCCGGTGTAGCTCGTCGGGAAATCGCGCAGGATGCCGCGGCGGATCTCGGCCCCCGCGGCCTGGACGCGGATCGTCTCGGTGACGGTCAGCGAAGCGTCGGCGGCGATGGTGACGTGGCTGCGGAAATATTGGATGCGCTCGGCCGGCTGCCCCCATCCGGGCACCGTGCCAGCGAAGAGCGAGATCAGGACCGCCGCGACGAGGCCAAGCCGGCGCATCGGCCTGCGCTCAGGAGAAGCTGACCTGCGGCACCTCGCGCTCCGCCGCCTCGGCGATCTCGAAAAAGGCGGCGGGGCGGAAGCCCAAGCTGCCGGCCACCAGGTTGCTGGGAAAGGATTCGATCAAGACGTTCTGGTCGCGCACGGCGCCGTTGTAGTAGCGGCGGGCGAACTGGATCTGCTCCTCGATCTCGGCGAGTTCCTGCTGCAGGTGCCGGAAGTTCTCGTTCGCCTTGAGCTCGGGGTAGGCCTCGGCGATGGCGAGCAGGCGGCCGATCGCGGCGCCAAGCATGCCTTCGACCTGGCCCTTCTCGGCCAAGCCCTCGGCCTTTAGGCTCTGGCCGCGCAGCGCCGCGACCCGCTCGAGCGTCGCCCGCTCATGGCCGGCATAGCCCTTGACCGTCTCGACCAGGTTCGGCACCAGGTTGGCGCGCCGCTTGAGCTGCACGTCGATGCCGCTCCAGCCCTCCTGCACCAGGTTGCGGCCCTTGACCAGCCGGTTGAAGGTGAGGATGACGTAGCCGGCGACCCCCGCCGCCAGCGCCAGCAAAATGTAGACCGCCGTCATTGGGCCCCTCCGCAATCGCGGCCCGCACTATAGCGCAGGAGCGGCTGATATCGGGGGCCTTCGGCTGCGCCCACTTAGGGATAGATCGGTACCGGCCCGGCGGCGGGTTGCCAGCCGGCCAGCACGCGGCCGCGGTCCCACGGATGGGCGTCCGGGTCGCGGCCCTTGACGAAGACGATATGGTAGAGGTCGATGAAGCCGCCGAAGCTCGCGACGGTGCCGGACAGGTACATCGTCCAGATGCGGCGGAAGCGCTCGTCGAACAGCGCCGGATCGATGCGCGTGATCTCGGGCCAGCGGCTTTCGAGATTGGCCAGCCAGCAGGCGACCGTGCGCCGGTAGTGCGGCCACAGGTTCTCGACGTCGACGACCTTGAGGCCGTGCGCGCCCATTGTCTGTAGTGTGAGCGGCAGGCTCGGGATGTGGCCGCCAGGGAAGACGTACTTGAGAGTCAGGTACTCGGTCATCTCGCGGCGCATCTTGGCGGTGGTGGACAGGACGCCGAGGCCGCCCGGCTTGAGCGCGGCGGCGATGCTGCCGATCCAGGCGTCGTAGCCGTCCTTGCCGACATGCTCGTAGACGCCGATCGAGACGTAGCGGTCGTAAGTTTCGGGCTCGAGCGCCAGCTCGCGATGGTCGCGCTCGAAGAGCCGGATACGGTCGGCCAGCCCGTGCCGGGCGAAGCGCGCGCGCATGTAGTCGTTCTGCCGCGGCACCGGGTTCAGCACCGTGACCTCGGCGCCGTAGGCCTTGGCCATGTGGATCGGCATCCAGCCCCAGCCGGCGCCGACCTCGGCCACCTTGAGGCCGGGGCGGAGCATCAACTTGCGGCAGACCAGATCGTAATTGTTGAACTTGGCCTGGTCGAGCGTCGTCGTGCCCTCGGGCCAGTAGCCTTCGGAATAGCCGACCGTCTCGCCGAGGATCAGCTCGAAGAAGCGCGGCGGCAGGCCATAGTGGAAGATCGCATTGGCCTTGGCGCGGGCGAGATCGCGGTTGTTCTGGCGCGCCTCCTGGGCGATCTGCATCAGCCGCACGATCGGGTTGTAGCCGGCGAGCCGGGCCAGCCGGCCGCGTCGGGCCAGCTGGTCGAAGGCGTCGACACCCATCTCGGCGAGCCGGAGCAGCGCCTGGTCGCCGCGGATCTCGACGTCGCCGGCGACGTAGGCATCGAACAGGCCGGCATAGAAAAGCACCAGCGAGCGCCGCTCGGCCGCCCGGGTCCGGAACACGATCTCGATGCCCGGCGAGCCGCCGTCGGGGAACAGGTCGAGACCGCTGCCGTCGGCGAAGCCGAGCCGCAAGCGATGGCGTGGATGTGCGCCGACGAAGGCGCCGAAGAGCCTGACGAGAAGAGGTCGGACCGACAAGCCTGGCTTCTCCCCCTGCCGCCGCCACCCCCGAGCGGCGTTCCCCAATGTCAAACCGAAAACGATGGTCGAGGCAAACGCATTGAATTTCCCGGCAACCGCTCTAACGTGATCCCGGTCCGCCGCTGCCGGGGGTGATGGTTTTGTCGAGCTACGCCGCCAAGAAGGAAGCGTTGGTCGCCGCGATACGCGCCGCCGAGGGCGGGGTCCGGCTGGCCAAGGACACTTCGAACCTGTTCCGCGACCGCGCCGCGCCGCCCGCCCGGCGCCTCGACGTGCGCCACTTCAACCGGGTGCTCGGAGTCGATCCGGCCGCCGGCAGCTTCGAGGCCGAGGCGATGGCGCCTTACGCCGATCTCGCGGCCGCCACCTTCGCCAAGGGCGTGCTGCCGGCGGTGGTGCCCGAGCTCAAGTCGATCACCATCGGCGGCGCGCTGGTCGGGCTCGGCATCGAGGCCTCGTCGTTCAGGTACGGGCTGGTGCACGAGACGGTGACGGAGGCCGAGGTGCTGCTCGCTTCGGGCGACATCGTCCTTTGCCGGGCAGACAACGAGCACCGCGACCTCTTTTTCGGCCTGCCCAATTCCTTTGGCACGCTGGGTTACGCGCTGAAGGTGAAGGCGAGGGCCGTGCCGGCCAAGCCCTATGTCCACCTCCGCCACATCCGCCACCGTGACACAGCGGACTTTTTCGGCGCGCTCGGCGAATGGTGCGGGCGCGACATCGATTTTCTCGAGGGGACGGTGTTCGGCCGCGACGAGATGTATCTGTCGATCGGCCGCTTCGCCGACGCCGCGCCCTACACCAGCGACTACAGCTTCGAGCGCATCTATTACAAGTCGGTCCGCGAACGCAGCGAGGACTGGCTCGACACGCTCGGCTTCATCTGGCGCTGGGACACCGACTGGTTCTGGTGCTCGCGCTACTTCTTCGCCGAGAACCCGATCGTGCGGCGCCTGCTCGGGCGCAAGCGGCTGAACTCGGTGACCTACATGCGCTGGATGCGGCTGCACGGGCGGCTCGGGTTCCTGCGCCATCTCGACCGCCTGCTGCGCGGCCTGCACTGGGAGGCGGTGATCCAGGACGTCGACGTGCCGCTCGAGCGGGCGGCGGAATTCCTCGATTTCTTCCGGCGCGAGATCGGCATCCTGCCGGTCTGGATCTGTCCGGTGCGGCGCTTCGACGCCGCGGTGACGTTCCCGATGTTCCCGATGCGCCCGGGGGTCGTTTACGTGAATTTCGGCTTCTGGGACGTGGTCAAGAGCCGCGAGCCGCACGAGCCGGGCTATTTCAACCGTCTGGTCGAGCAGAAAGTGGCCGAACTCGGCGGCCTGAAGTCGCTCTATTCCGACGCCTTCTACCCCGAGGACGAATTCTGGCGCCTGCACGACAGGGCGGCCTACGACCGGCTGAAGGCCAAGTACGACCCGCAGGGACGGCTCAGGAACCTCTACGACAAGTGCGTGCGCAAGCTTTAGTCGGCTGCTGAAATCCCTCTTGCGCATCCTCGCAGTTCGACGGGCTCAGTGTGAGGATGCGCGTTATCAAAGACGGGCCCTCACCCTGAGCTCGTCGAAGGGTGAGGCCGACGACGCGATCGGGTCACTTCCGTGCCCCGCTAGCCCTTGCGGGCGCGGCGCTTGCCGCCGAGCTTCACGCCGTTGACCTGCGCCGCCGCCTCGATCAGCGAGGGAACGAGCCGGTCGCCGTAGCCGAGGGCGGTCGCCTGGATCAGGGTCTGGTGCACGGCCTCGGCGAGATAGCCGGCGACCGGCGCGGTTTCCGCCATGTGGGTGTAGTAGCGCAGGTCCTTGCGCGCGTTGGCGATGGCGAACTTCATGCCGGCGAAATCGCCCTTGAGCGCGCCGCCGACCATCATCTGGAAGATGCCGTTGTTGACGGCGCCGACGCTGACCACGCGGTGGAACTCGGCGAGGTCGACGCCGACCTTGGCGGCGGCGGTGTAGGCCTCGGCGGTCAGCGCGGCAACGCCCATGGCGAGGAAATTGTTGACCAGCTTCAGCTTGTGGCCCGCGCCCGGCGGGCCGACATGGAAGATGTTCTCGGCGAAGGCGGCGAGGGCCGGGCGGATCGCGGCGAATTCCTCGGGTTCAGCACCGACCATCGTGTTGAGGCGGCCTTCCTCGGCCTCCTTGGGCGTACGGGTCAGCGGCGCATCGATGAAGTGCGCCCCCTTGGCCGCGAACAAGGCGCGCAGCCGCGCCGTCGAATCCGGCTCGCTGGTCGAGCAATCGACCACGTAGAGCCCCTTGCGGGCGCCCTTGAGCAGGCCGTCGGGGAGCAAGGCCAAATTCTCGACCTCGGGCGAGCCGGTGACGCAAATGAAAACGATGTCGGCGCCGCGCGCGGAGTCGGCCGGGCTTCGCGCCTCGCGCGCGCCGAGCCGCAGCAGGTCCTCGACCGGCGCCCGGTTGCGATGGCCCAGCACGGCGACCTCGAAGCCCTTGAGCAGCAGGTTCTTGGCCATGCCGTGGCCCATCATGCCGACGCCGATGAAGCCGATGCGTTTTCCCTTGGCGGCCATGCCTGTGTCCCCCGCGAGCAGCGATGCCGGCTGGCGAGAATAGGCAAGGCGGCCGGTGGAGGGAAGCGAGACCGGGCGGTGGGCACGCCCTTGACATCGGCGGCGCCCTCGTGCCCTTCATCGCCGGC
>CAYTWJ010000150.1:0-7859 GCA_964442055.1 uncultured Rhodospirillaceae bacterium
GGCCCCGGCGAAGCCGCCGGCCGCCCCGCCGCCGGCGACGGCATCCTCGGCGACCAGATCGAACAGGCCGGCCGGCCCCGCGCCGGGGACGAGGCGCAGCAGCGCCACTTTGCGCCGCTGGGCCACCTCGATCGCCGGCGAATCGCTGCCGGCCTCGACGATCAGCGCCTTGGCGCCGAGGTCGGAAAGATAGAAGTCGAACTCGTCCGTCCGGTAGGCCGGGTTGAGCGGCGCCGTGGTGCAGCCGGCGGCGATGCCGACGAAGGCGGCGGCCATTTCCGGCCCGTTCGGCAGCACGATGGCGACGCGGTCGTTGCGGCCGAGCCCCAGCCCGTTCAGCCGCGCGACCACAGCGCCGGCGTGGCGGCGCAGTCCGGCATAGTCGAGCGGGGGGCGGCCGGGCGCGGCGATGGCCGCGGCCTCGGCGCGGCCAGCGGCGAGCAATTGCGTAATGGTCTCTGCCGACATCGGAACTCCTGGGCGGGCGAGGCCGCCTGATTAGCATGAAACGGCGCCCGGTACAGCCGGCCAAGGCAGGCGTTTCACGCGGTCAGCGCTGGGCCATCCATTCGGCGAAGCGCCGGCGCTCTTCGGCGCTCATGTGCAGGCCGCACTTGGTCCGCCGCCACAGGATGTCGTCGGGCTCGCGCGCCCATTCCTCGGCGATCAGCCATTCGGCCTCGCGGGCGCACAGGCCGCCGGCGAAATCGATGCCGAGGTCGGCCGGCGTCCGGGCTTCGCCGATGAGCCGGATGGCGCGGCTGCCGTGCCGGCGGGCGAGGGCGCGCAGTTGGCGAGCGGGCAGGCCGGGATAGCGCCGCTCCAGCTCGGCGAGGAACGAAGCGAAATCCGGCGTGCCCAGCTCGCCGCCGGGAAGCGGCCGGGTGGCCGTCCAGGACGCCCCCGCAGCGGGCAGGAACGGCGCCAGCGTGGCCATGACTTGCTCGGCCAGGCGGCGGTACGTGGTGATCTTGCCGCCATAGACCGACAGGGCCGGCGCGGCGCCGTCGCCGCCGCGGTCGAGGTCGAGGACATAGTCGCGCGTCACCGCCGAGGGGTCGGTGCGGCCGTCGTCGTAGAGCGGCCGTACGCCCGAATAGGTCCAGACCACGTCGCTCGCGGCGACCGCGCGGCGGAAGTAGCGGCTGACGGCGCGGCAGAGATAGTCGATCTCGGCGGCATCGATGGCGGGCGCGGCGGCGGCGCTCGCATCGACGGCGAGGTCGGTGGTGCCGATCAGGGTGAAGTCGTCCTCGTAGGGGATGGCGAAGACCACGCGCCGGTCGTCGTTTTGCAGGATGTAGGCCTGCTCGCCCTCGAACAGCCGGCGGGTGACGATGTGGCTGCCCTTGACCAGGCGCACGGCGTTGGCCGCCGGCAGGCCGAGCGTGCCGGTGACCACCTCGCGCACCCAGGGACCGGTGGCGTTGACGACGGCCCGCGCGGCGATCTCGCGGCGCGTTCCGCTGCTGTCGGCGAGCGTGGCGCGCCAGAGGCCGCCGTCGCGCCGGGCGCCGACGCAGGCCGTGCGGGTGAGGATGGTGGCGCCGCGCGCCGCGGCATCGAGGGCGTTGAGCACGACCAGCCGCGCGTCGTCGACCCAGCAATCGGCATAGGCGAAGCCGCGGGTGATTTCCGGCTTGAGCGGCCGTCCGGCCGGATCGCGGTCGAGGTCGAGCCCGCGCGAGGCGGGCAGGCGCCGCCGGCCGCCGAGATGATCGTAGAGGAAGAGCCCGGCGCGGATCAGCCAGGCCGGCCTGAGAGCCGGCACATGCGGCATGACGAAGGTCAGCGGCCGGACGATGTGCGGCGCCAGCGCCAGCAGCACCTCGCGCTCGGCCAGCGCCTCGCGCACCAGGCGGAACTCGTAATGCTCGAGATAGCGCAAGCCGCCATGCACCAGCTTGGTCGAGGCGGAGGAGGTGGCCGAGGCGAGGTCGTCGCGCTCGGCCAGCACGACCTTGAGGCCGCGCCCGGCGGCGTCGCGGGCGATGCCGGCGCCGTTGATGCCGCCGCCGATGACCAGCAGGTCGACCGGGCCGTCGGGCAGGGGGGACATCGGGTAGAGTCAGCTTGTGCCGGGGCGGCTGCCGGACCAGCGGCAGCGGCCGGACCTCAATCGCGCGATCAGACGCGCAGGCTCAAGCCGACCATCGGGCCGGCGATGATCCGCCCGAAGCCGGCGATGGCGCGATACGCGAGGCTGGCCGCAGCCGCGTCGACCGGGGCATCCGCATAGCTGCGCTCCTGGGCGATCTGCTGGGCGAGGAAGGCGGCCACGTGGCGCCGCGGGTCGCGCGGCGATACCTGCGCGCCGCGCTCGTCGCGCCGGCCTGCCGGCGTCGCTGCCTCGATAGGCGGCGCGCTCTCGCCGGCAGCGGGCTGCGGCCGGGAGGGTGTGGCGCCGGCGCCGGAGAGCGGTGCGAGCATCATCGAGCGACGACCAATCCTTCAGGACGCGTTAACGCTAAGATTCGGTTTACGCCGTTGACTAGGTTATGCCCTCCGGCGCCGCACGGCAACCGACGCAAGGCAGCGAAGCGCTGGCGCCGGTCTAGCCGTTAACCGTAACCATGCGGTGAATCGCGAGGCCCGCTCAGTCCTTCTTGGCGAGCTCGTCGAGGCGCTTCTGCAGCGCGTCCACCTGGGCCTTGAGGGCAGAGATCTTGTCGGCCTCCGGCGCCCGCGCGCTCTCCTTGCCGGCGGCCTGTTCGGCGGCGGCGAAGGGGTTGAACATGGCCATGGCGCGCTGGAAGAGCTGCATGTTCTGGCGGCCCATCTCCTCGAGCCGCTTGAAGGGGAACATCTCGCCGAACGCATCGGCCATGTACTTGCGCATCTGCTCCTGGTTGCGCGAGAAGGACTGCATCGACACTTCGAGATAGCCCGGCACCAGCGCCTGCAGGCTGTCGCCGTAGAGCGAGATCAGCTGGCGCAGGAAGCCGATCGGCAGCAGGTTCTGGCCCTTGCTCTCTTCCTCGAAGATGATCTGGGTCAGCACCGAGCGGGTGATGTCCTCGCCGGTCTTGGCGTCGTAGACCACGAACTCCTTGCCCTCTTTGACCATGTGGCAGAGATGGTCGAGGGTCACGTAGCTCGACGACGCCGTATTGTAGAGCCGGCGGTTCGCGTACTTCTTGATGATGATGGGCGCCTGCTCGGCGCCCCCCGTCGTTGTCGCGGTTTCAGCCAAATCGCTCGCTCCGGGGGCCACACGCCCTGCTTGCGGCCATTTCACCGCCATTTGCTGCAGCGCGCAAGCCCGCCGTGTGCGGCGCAGCGGAAGATTTGGTGCGGTGCCGGTCGGCCGATATACTGCGGCCATGGACGGCCGCCCCGAAATCGATGCCCTTGCCCGGCGTTTTCTCGATCTGTGGCAGCAGCAGGCGGTTATGGCGGCAGCCGATCCGCTGCTGGCGGAGGCGCTGGCCCGCTGGCTGGCGGTGATCGACAATACCGTCGGCGCGGCGGCCGGCATGGCCGCCGGCCGCTCAGCGGAGGGCATGCCGCACCATGACCGAAGCGCCGCCCCGGCTGGGGCCCCGGCCTCTGCCGCTGCATCTGTTCAGCGCGACCACGACCTTGCTGAGCTCGCTCGCCGTCTTGCCGAGTGCGAGGCGCGGCTCGCTCGCCTGGAAGCCGCCGCTGCAGGAGGCGGCAAGCGACCTCGCCGGCGCGCTCGCCGCCGTCCCGCCGAATGAGCTGACCGACGCCCTCCAGCGCGAGGTCGAGCGCCGGCTGGGCGCCATGCTCGCCGGCATCGCGCGCTACCGCGAGCATCCCTATCGGCGCGACCTCGAGCCGCCGCCCGCCGTCCATGTCGAGGGGGCGACGCGGCTCCTCTAATATGCGCCCGCGCCCGTGGCGGCGGCGGGCGCGGTCCCGGTCCTGTTCGTGCCCTCGCTGGTCAACCGCGGCTACGTGCTTGATCTTTCGGCGCGGCGCAGCCTGTTGCGCTGGCTGGCGGCGCGCGGCGTGCGGGCCTGGCTGGTCGAGTGGGGCGCGCCGGGGCCGGACGAGCTTTCCTATTCGCTCGACGACTATGTCGCCGGCCGGCTTGCCCGCATCCTCGACCGGGTGACCGGGCTGGCCGGCGGGCCGGTGGTGCTGGCCGGCTACTGCATGGGCGGCAACCTGGCGGTGGCGGCGGCCTTGCGCCGGCCGGCGGCGGTGCGGGCGCTCGCCCTCCTGGCGACGCCGTGGGATTTCCACGCCGGGCAGGAGAGTCATTCGCTGCTGCTCTCCGCGACCCGCCAGGCGCTGCACGCCAGCCTGCAGATGTTCGGCCAGATGCCGGTCGACGCGCTGCAGGCCTTCTTCCTCTCGCTCGACCCCCTGCTGGCGGCGCGCAAGTTCGCCGCGTTCGCCGCCATGGACCCGGCGAGCGAGGCGGCGCGCGACTTCGTCGCCCTCGAGGACTGGCTGAACGACGGCGTGGCGCTGGCCGCCAAGGTCGCCGAGGAATGCCTGGTCGGCTGGTACGGCGAGAACCGGCCGGCGCGGCTCGAATGGCGCATTGCCGGCGAGGTGGTCGATCCGCGGCGGCTCGACCTGCCGGCGCTGGTGGCGATCCCCGAGAACGACCGCATCGTGCCGCCGGCTTCGGCGCGGGCGCTGGCCGAGGCCATTCCGGGGGCGCGGGCGATCGTCGCCCCGTCGGGGCATATCGGCATGGTGGTCGGCAGGCGGGCCGAGGCCGGCCTCTGGCAGCCGCTTCACGACTGGCTGCTCGCCCAAGCCGGCCGCCCGGCGCGGAAGCGGGTGCGGCGCCGGGTCGCGGCCGCCAGCCTTTCCCCGGTAAGATAGCGAGTCTATGGTGCTACCGGCGCGTGTTCGCAGGCGCGGTCGCGCCCGTTGCAAGGAGGACTGCCCATGACAACCGACGTCGTCATCGCCGCCGCCGCGCGCACCCCGGTGGGCTCGTTCAACGGCGCGCTCAGCGGCGTGCCCGCGCACTATCTCGGCCAGGTCGCCGTCCAGGAATCGCTCCGGCGCGCCGGCGTCGCCGCCGCCGAGGTGAGCGAGGTGATCCTGGGCCAGATCCTCAGCGCCGGCGCCGGCCAGAACCCGGCCCGCCAAGCGGCGATCGCCGCCGGCCTGCCCGTCGAGGTGCCGGCCTGGGGCGTCAACCAGCTCTGCGGCTCGGGCCTGCGCGCGGTGGCGCTGGGCTACCAGGCGATCGTCAACGGCGACAGCCGGGTGGTGGTCGCCGGCGGCCAGGAGAGCATGAGCCAGGCGCCGCACTGCATGCACCTGCGCAACGGCACCAAGATGGGCACGGCCGAGCTGGTCGACACGATGATCAAGGACGGCCTCTGGGATGCCTTCAACGGCTATCACATGGGCAACACCGCCGAGAACGTGGCCAGCAAGTGGCAGATCACCCGCGAGCAGCAGGACGAGTTCGCGCTGGCCAGCCAGAACAAGGCCTCGGCGGCGCAGCGGAGCGGCCGCTTCCGCGACGAGATCGTCCCGGTGACGATCAAGACCCGCAAGGGCGACGTGGCGGTGAGCGACGACGAATACATCCGCCATGACGCCAGGATCGAGGACATGCGCAAGCTGCGCCCGGCCTTCGCCAAGGACGGCACCGTGACCGCCGGCAACGCCTCGGGCATCAACGACGGCGCCGCGGCCCTGGTGCTGATGAGCGCCGACGAGGCCAGGCGGCGCGGCATCAAGCCGCTCGCCCGCATCGTCTCCTGGGCCCAGGCCGGCGTCGACCCGGCGATCATGGGCAGCGGCCCGATCCCGGCCTCGCGCGCGGCCCTGCAGAAGGCCGGCTGGAAGGTCGGCGACCTCGACCTGGTCGAGGCCAACGAGGCCTTCGCCGCCCAGGCCTGCGCCGTCAACAAGGACCTCGGCTGGGACCCGGCCAGGGTCAACGTCAACGGCGGCGCCATCGCGCTCGGCCACCCGATCGGCGCCTCGGGCGCGCGGGTGCTGGTGACGCTCCTGCACGAGATGCAGAAGCGCGATGCGAAGAAGGGCCTCGCCACGCTCTGCATCGGCGGCGGCATGGGCATCGCCATGTGCGTCGAGCGCGGCTAGCGGGCGGCGCGCGGCGACGGCCGGCCACAAGAAACAGCGCAGGGAGACAGGGACATGTCGCGAGTCGCAGTCGTCACCGGCGGCACCAGGGGGATCGGCGCCGCCATCAGCCGCATGCTGAAGGAGAAGGGCTACAAGGTCGCCGCCAACTATGCCGGCAACGACGAGCGGGCGCGCGCCTTCGAGAAGGAGACCGGCATCCGCGCCTACAAGTGGGACGTCGCCGATTTCGCCGCCTGCCAGCGCGGCGTCGAGCAGGTGGCCAAGGATCTCGGCCCGGTCGACGTGCTGGTCAACAATGCCGGCATCACCCGCGACGGCACCATGCACAAGATGACCCACCAGCAGTGGCAGGAGGTGATCGACACCAATCTCGGCGGCTGCTTCAACATGAGCCGGGCGGTGATCGACGGCATGCGCGAGCGCGGCTTCGGCCGCATCGTCAACATCGGCTCGATCAACGGCCAGGCCGGCCAGTACGGCCAGGTCAACTACGCCGCCGCCAAGTCGGGCATCCACGGCTTCACCAAGGCGCTGGCCCAGGAGGGCGCGGCCAAGGGCATCACCGTCAACGCCATCGCGCCGGGCTACATCGACACCGACATGGTGGCGGCGGTGCCGCCGAACGTGCTCGAGAAGATTGTCGCCAAGATCCCGGTCGGCCGGCTCGGCCATGCCGAGGAGATCGCCCGCGGCGTCGTCTTCCTGGTCGCCGACGAGGCCGGCTTCATCACCGGCTCGACGCTCTCGATCAACGGCGGCCAGCACATGTATTGAGCGGCGGCGCCGCGTTCAAACAACGGGAGAAGCCATGCCGACCGTGCGGCCAGTGGAATACGACGAGGCCGGGCCCGAGGTGCGCGCCGTCTACGACGACATCATGCGCACCCGCAACACCGACTGGATCAACAATTTCTGGAAGGTGCTGGCGCACCACCCGCCGACGCTCAGGCGCACCTGGGAGAGCATCAAGGAGGTGATGGCGCCGGGCGCGCTCGACCCGCTGGTCAAGGAGATGGTCTATATCGCGGTCAGCGCCACCAACAACTGCGAATACTGCCTCCGCTCGCACACCGCCGCGGCGCGCGCCAAGGGCATGACCGACGCCATGCTGGGCGAGCTGATGGCGGTGGTCGGCATGGCCAACGAGACCAACCGCCTCGCCAACGGCTACCAGATCGAGGTCGACGAGCGCTTCCTGGCCTGAGGCGCCCGCGCCCCGCTTGCCGCGAAGACGCCGCATTCCCATGCCACAAACAAGCCGTTCCCGCCCGACGAGAGGCCCGACCATGCGCCGCCGCCGCTTCCTCGCCTCCGGCCTCGTGGCCGCCGCGCTGGCGCCCGCCGCCGCGCGGGCGCTGACGATCGAGGAAATCCCCCATCCCCGCCGGCCGGCGGCGGTGCCGGCGGGCGCCGTCGCCTGGGAGACGCTGGCGCGCGCCGGCGGCGTGCATCTGGCGCCCGAGGGCGTCAGCCGCTTCCCCGCGGCGCTGCGCGCGCTGGCCGGGCGCGAGGTCACGCTCTACGGCCACATGTACCCGCTTCAGGAGACGGGCCCGCACGGGCGCTTCCTGCTCGCCGGCGACAGCTATCACTGCGCCTATTGCATGGCCGCCGACACCCGCCGCATCGTCCTGGTCGAGGCCGCCGCGCCGCTCGCCTTCCGCGAGGAGCCGTTCGCGCTGCGCGGCCGGCTCGCCCTGGTCGAGGACGAGGCGTCGGCGCTCTTCTACCGCCTGACCGGCGCCCGCGCCGGCTGAGAGACCGTTTGGGAATTCCGATGGGCCTGCGCTGCCGCCGATTTTGGC
>CAYTWJ010000151.1:0-7857 GCA_964442055.1 uncultured Rhodospirillaceae bacterium
CCGAGAAGGGGCTCACCGCAATTACCCGGCCGTCGGCCGACGAGCGCGTCGTCTTTGGTCAGGTGCGTGGCACAGTCGACGGCTATGTCATGAATTACGTCGCGCCGTGGCAGCTCAAATTGGGCCCGCAGGATCGGTTGGCGCTGATCGTCATGGCTGAGGCGGGCGGCGAGGCGCAAACATACTTCATGCGCGACGACGGTCGGTTCGAGTGGAACCTGCGTCCCGGCCGCTACATTGTCGCCGGCGTCGAATGGACGAAGGACGAGATCACGGGGCCGTATTCCCGGAGGTCGGCGCATCGCGTGGCGCGGCCCTGGCTGGGATTCGCGGTCTCGGAGGAGCCCGCCGCGACCTATCTCGGCACTTTGCGCGTCGACCTCAACCGGGGCCAGGTGCGCTACCGCATCGAGGACAACTTTGCGGCGGCACGGGCCGCCTTTGCCGCCAAGCTGCCTGCGCTGGCCGACAAGCCGGTGCGACAGGGGCTGATGGCGCGGGTGGAGGAACCCACGCGCAGTGCGAACGTGCACCCGATCTGCGAACCGCGCTGGGGGCTTGCGGTCTGCTCGGACAAGCGTCACGGAATCGCCCCGCTTCAACCGGCGGCGGCCCAGGATGTGTTCCCCGTCGTCGACAGCTTGCAGCCGACCCTGGAGTGGGAGCCGGCGCCGCGCAGCGAGTTGCGCTACGACCTGGCGGTCTGGAAGGTGGTCGATTACAGGCATTTGCTGCTGACGCGCCGGCTCCAGGGCCCGGTCGCCTATTACCGAGCTGGACTCGTCGAGCCGCGGCACAAGCTCGAGGTCCCGCTCGATCCGGGAACGCGCTATTATTGGTCCGTGCGCCTGCGAGAGATGGACACGGTGTCGTCGTGGTCGACTTTCGGCACCGGCTATTTTGTTCTCGTCGCTTACGGCGAGTCGTCGAACCTGATGTTCAATTTCGCCACACCTTCCCGCTGAGGCGTGTGCCGACATCGCCGCCGGCCAAGGTCCCGGCCGGCAGGTAAGTCCGCAGCCGAAGTGACGCTCGGCACGGCGCGCCGGGTGCAACAACCGCGGCCGAGCGCGGGGTCAGCCGTCAGGCGCGTTTGGCCGTTCGAACGAGACCGCAATCTCCATCGGATGCTTCAGCGTGTCGCTGACCTTGCAGGCGGCCGCGATCTTCTCGAGCTTGGCCCGCTGTTCGGACGTCAGGTCGCCGTCGATCGACACGCTGGCGGCGATGCCGCCGATGCGGGTCGGGTTCTCGGCCATGATGTCGGTCAGCGTCACCGAGATGCCCGCGAGGGGATAGCCGTGGCTGCGCGCGAACACCGCCATCATGCCGGCGATGCAGGTGCCGAGCGAGCTCAAGAGCAGCTCGCCGGGCCGGAAACCCGGATCGCTGCCGTCGCGCACGTCGCCCGGGGTCGCCACCCCGTCGCGCGGCAGGAAGCCCTTGATGGTGCTGGCTCCGCTGGCGACGGTCAGCTCGTCGCCGCCGCTGTAGCCGACGGTGACGCGCGAAGAACCCTTCTTCCCGTGAACATGCTTCCCGGCCATGCTTCCTCCCGATTCCGAGCGTCGCGTGGGCGCTTGCGTCTCGTTCGCCCGCCCTTGATGCGACACTGTTCCCGCCCCTGTCTCACATTCTCGAGGGCAGCCACAGGACAATCTGCGGGAACAGCGTTATGAGGGCGACGAACACCAGTGTCACCACGCCGAACGGCGCGGCACCCAGGAAGATTTCCATCATCGGCACTTCCGGCGCGACGCGCTTCATGACGTAGACGTTCATGCCGACCGGCGGCGTGATCAGCGCGAGCTCGGTCATCACCGTCAGGTAGACGCCGAACCAGACGCGGTCGAAGCCGAGCGCCAGGATCACCGGGAACACGAACGGCAGCGTGAGAATGATCATTCCGAACGCGTCCAGCACGGCGCCGAGGATCAGGTACATGACGGTGAACAGCGCGATGACGACGTACCGGCCGACCTCCAGCTTGCCGATGAAGGCGATCAAGCCAGGGGTGATCTCCGTCTGCACGAGAAACTTCCCGATCAGGATGCCGCCGACGAGGACCACGTAGATCATGGCGCTGAGGAGCGCCGCCTCGTGCAACGAATCCTTCAGCGCCCGCCAGGTGAAACGCCGCATCGCCACGGCGACGGCGACGACCCCGATCGAACCGACGGCAGCCGCTTCCGTCGGCGTGAAGATGCCGCCGTAAATGCCGCCCAGAACGATGCCGAAGATCGTCGCGGTCGGCGCCAGCTTGAGCAGCGACCCGAACCGTTCCGCCCACGAATAGCGGGGGCCGCGTGGGCCGAGCTTGGGGTTGATCACGCAGCGGAGGACGATCCAAAGCGCGTAGAGTGACGCCAGCAGCAGGCCGGGCACGATACCGGCGACGAACAGCTTGCCGATCGAGGTCTCCGTCCAGACGCCGAGGAAGATGAAGGCGAGACTTGGCGGAATGAGGATGGCCAGCGTTCCCGCCGCCGCCAGGCTGCCCGTCGCCAGGCCCGGGTTGTAGTTGTAGCGGCGCATTTCCGGCATCACCATCGAGCCCATCGTCGCCACGGCGGCGATGCTCGATCCGGTGACGGCGCCGAAGCCCGCCGATGCGACCGTCGCGGTCACGGCGAGACCGCCCGGAAGGCGGCCGAACCATTTGTGTACGGCGTCGAAGAGATCGGTCGCGATCCTGCCGTGGTAGACCATCTGGCCCATGAACAGGAAGAGCGGTACCGCGACGACGATGAAATCCGTGCCGACGTCCCAGGCGATCAGCTGGGTCTGCACGATCGCCTGGGGCCAGCCGAGCATGATGCCGTTGCCGATGACGCCGACCGCGGCCAGCGCGAAGCCGACCGGCACGCCGTAGAAGATCAGCGCCAATGCCACCGCCGTGGCGACGATGCCGATGGTGGTCGGGTCGGTCACTCCTCCCTCCCCTCCCGATCCGGCGCAACGGCCCGCACGATGGCGATCCCAAACTGCAGGCAGAGCATGGCGGCCGAGAGACCGAGCAACGCGGCGAACGGCCAATGAGGCAGGTCGATGAGATAGGCGCCCGAACCCAGCCGGTACATGCGCAGGGCCGTAGCGAAGGACTGGTAGGCCAGGGCCGCAGCGAATACCAGGCCGCACACCGCCGACACGGCATCCGCCCGACGCTTCGCGCGAGGGCTGTAGCGCCCATACAGCAGGTCCATCCGGACATGTCCGCCGACACGGGTGCAATAGGGCAGGCTGGCCACGAAGACGACCAGGAGCAGCAGCGAGCCGACCTCGTTGCCCCACGGCAATGGCGAGCGCAGGCCGTAGCGCAGCAGGACGTCGACCCCGATCAACCCGATCAGGGCCGGCAAGGCCAAGTAGATGCCCAGCCAATGGGCGAGGCGCAGGAGCCGGCCGATGGCCCCCATCGCCGCGTCGGCCGAGGGATCGCCCGCGGTCAGCGGATCGGACATGGCTCGACCTGCCGTGCCACGCCGCGGCGCTCGCGGAAAAGCGCGATCAGAACTTGATGATGCCCTTGACCGGCTGCTCGAGCATCAGCTTGAGCATCTGCTCGTCGGACATGGCGGCGTACTTGGCTTTGAGTTTGGCGATATCCTCGATGAGTGCGCGGCCCGGCTTGCCCTCCTTCTCGCGCGCCGCGATCCATTCGTCGATGACCGGCTTGGCCATCGCCTTGCCGCGCTCGAGCTCGGCAGCGGGCAGGGTGATCAGCTCGACGCCGTTCTCCTTGTAGACGCCGAGTGCCTTCTTGTGGAAATCGACCACCGTGCGCTGGGCGACCGCCGCCGCGGTGTACTGCTGGAAATTGTAGAGCGCGGTCTTGAGATCGGCCGGCAGGCCGTCGAAAGACTTGCGGTTGAGGCAGGTGTCCATGGTCGGCGAGACGATGTCGAGCGTGGTACGGTACTTGAAGATCTCGTAGATCTTGTAGGGCACGAAGCCGCCGTCGGTCCAGATCACCGCGTCGGCGATGCCCTGCTGGGCCGCGGTGTAGATTTCCGGGAACGGGATGTTGAGCGTGACGAAGCCGAAGGCCTTGGCGGTCTCGGGCCCGACGCCCTGGGCGATGATCTTCAGGCCGCGCAGGTCGTCGAGCGACCGGATCGGCTTCTTGCTCATGATGTCATTCGATCCGAGGTGGACCGAATAGCCGTAATAGACGCCCTGGCGCTCGAACTCGGGCACGAAGTACTTCTCGGCGAGCTCCAGGTAGATGCGGGTGTTGGCGAGCGCGCTGCCGGTGGCGAGAAACGGTTGGGCGAAGACCTTGGTCAGCTCGAAGCCCCGCCCCTCGAAGGCGGTGAAGCAGGTGCCGTAGTCGGAAATCCCGGCGCCCACGCCCTTGAAGCCGTCGCGGATGCCGACCAGCGTTCCCGCGCCGAAGAGCTTGAACGAGAGCTTCTTGTTGGTGGCCTCCGTGAGCCAGCCGAAGGCCTGCTGCCAGACTGGCGGCACGATCGACGCCGGCGGCTGCGGATATGAATATTTCAGCTCGATCGGCTCGCCGGCATAGACGATCTTGGGTTCCGCCGCGGGAATCTTGTGCGCCAGCCAGTCGTCGACCGGATCGGCCCAGGCCGGATTCGCAAGACCGATTGCCAGCATCGCCGATGCCGCAGCGAGCGCCAAAGAGTTACGGTCTTTCATGGGGGCCTTCCTGTCGTTGAGCGCGGTTTGTCGTGGGTTCATCCGAAGCCGCCGTCATCGTGGCGGGCGCCGCCTTTTGGCCTGATCGGCGGAGGCGGCTTGCTGGGCCTTGCCGGCGCCGGGCGCTCCGGCCCGCAAGGCCGCGATCAGGGAATCGCGTAACAGATCCAGTTGCCGGCGGTAGAATTCGGCGTCGCCGGCGGGGGCGGTGTGCAGCGAGAAGCCGCGCAGCGCCGCGACGGTGAAATGCAGGATGTCGGAAAGCCGCCCGGGCGGGACGTCGACGTCCGACAGCGCCTCGGCCCAGCGCCGTTCCGCGACCTCGACGCTCAGCGACCGATAGGCCTGGATGCGGGCATAGATCTCCGGGTCGCTGCGGGCGCCGATGATGACCTCGATCGCCGCCGCGTAGGCCGGGCTGCTGTAGATGTTCCAAAGAGTCCGCACGAGGTCCTCGCAGCGCGATTCGAGGGACTGACCGCGCCCGGCGATGTCCGACACCCGGCTGGCGAACTCCTGGCAGATGAAGTCGAGGACAGCGAGCAGCAGGTCGCCCTTGGTGCGGAATTGATGCTGCAAGGCGCCGCGCGAAACACCGGCGCGCTCGGCGATCTCGGCGGTCGTCGAGTTCAGGTAACCGCGATCGCTGACCGCTTTGATCGTCGCCACGATGAGCTTGCCGCGGGTTTCGGCGCTGCGCTCCTCCTGCGTCCGGCGCCCCGTCGCGCCCCTGCCCCGCCGCGGCGGCCGTGGCACGCCGAGAGCGTCGCCGGCGCGGGCGGGCTTGGCGCGCCGCCTCGCACCGCCGTCGCGTGCGGGGCCGGGCAACCCATGTAACTTTCTGATCTGCATTTGTTATTAACATGCCATACAGCTTGTATGTTTTGCAAGGGCGATCCGGTGCCAAGCTCGGGGGTATCTCGAACTCCCGGTCACGAGGCCGGGCCTGGGCTTGCGGCCCAAGGCTCCCTTGCTACAGGTCAAGGAGCGGCCCGGCGCCGCCCGGCAGCATCGGCGAACCGGGGCATCTCGGGGAAGGGGCGCCGCGCCGTGTCATGGCCGATCATCCGCAAGACCGCACCATTCGGCGCGCCACCCAATCTCGCCGACTATGACCGCGTCTGCGCCGCTTTCACTTGGCAAGCGGCCCGGGCCGAGCTCGACGGCCTGCCGGGTGGCGGCCTCAACATCGCCTACGAGGCGGTCGACCGCCACGTCGCGCACGGCCGCGGCGAGCGCCTCGCGCTGCGCTGGCTGGGCAAGGACGGCGCCGTCGTCGACCTCAGCTATCGCCAGCTCGCCGAGGCGAGCGCCCGCTTCGCCAACGTGCTGCGCGGCCTCGGTCTGGCCAAGGGCGAGCGTGTCTATGCCCTGTGCGGCCGGGTGCCCGGCCTCTACACCGCCGCTTTGGGCACGCTCAAGGCCGGTTGCGTCTTCTCGCCCCTCTTCTCCGCCTTCGGCCCCGAGCCGGTGCGGGCGCGCATGGAGATCGGCGACGCCCGCGTGCTGGTCACCACCGAGGCGCTCTACCGGCGCAAGGTGATGCCGTGGCGGCACGAGTTGCCCGGCCTCGCCCACGTCCTGCTGATCGGCGGCAGCCCCGGCGAGCTGCTGCCCGGCACCATCGACCTCGAGGCGCGCCTCGCCGCTGCCGCCCCGGCCTTCGATGTCGCCCGCACCGGGCCCGAGGACATGGCGCTGCTGCATTTCACCAGCGGCACGACCGGGCGGCCGAAGGGCGCCGTCCACGTCCATGAGGCGGTCGTCGCCCACCATATCACCGGGCGCTACGCGCTCGACTTGCGGCCCGGCGACATCTTCTGGTGCACCGCCGATCCCGGCTGGGTGACCGGAACCTCCTACGGCATCGTCGCGCCGCTGAGCATCGGCGCCGCCATGATCGTCGACGAGGCGGATTTCGACGCCGTGCGCTGGTACCGTATCCTGCAGGAGGAGAAGGTGACGGTCTGGTACACGGCACCGACGGCGATCCGCATGCTGATGAAGGCGGGGCCCGAATTGGCCCGGGCGCACGACCTGTCGCGCCTGCGCCTCGCCGCCAGCGTCGGCGAGCCGCTGAACCCCGAGGCCGTGGTCTGGGGCCAGGAGGCGCTCTGCCGGCCGTTCCACGACAACTGGTGGCAGACCGAGACCGGCGGCATCATGATCGCCAATTTCCCTGCCATGGACATCCGGCCCGGCTCGATGGGCCGGCCGCTGCCCGGCGTCGAGGCGGCGATCGTCGTGCGCGAGGGCGACGGCGTGCGCGTCGTCGAGGCGCCGATGCAGGCGGGCGAGTTGGCGCTGAGACCGGGCTGGCCGTCGATGTTCCGCGGCTATATCAACGAGGAAGCGCGCTATCGCAAGTGCTTCGTCGGCGGCTGGTATCTGACCGGCGACCTCGCCATGCGCGATGCCGACGGCTATTTCTGGTTCGTCGGCCGCGCCGACGACGTGATCAAGTCGTCGGGACACCTGATCGGGCCGTTCGAGGTCGAGAGCACCCTGATGGAGCATCCGGCGGTGGCCGAGGCCGGCGTCATCGGCAAGCCCGACCCGGTGGCCGGCGAGGTGGTCAAGGCCTTCGTCGCGCTGAAGTCCGGCTTCGCGCCGAGCGAGCCGCTGCGCAAGGAACTGCTCGGGCACGCCCGCAAGCGCCTCGGCCCGGCGGTGGCACCCAAGGAGATCGACTTCCGCGACAATCTACCCAAGACGCGCAGCGGCAAGATCATGCGCCGGCTGCTCAGGGCGCGCGAGCTCGGCCTGCCGGAAGGCGACCTCTCCACGCTCGAAAGCGACGAACGATGACTGCCGGCGCCGCCAAGCCGCACCTGTCGCGGCCGCACCTGATCGAGCTCCTGCGCCAGATGCTGCGCATCCGCCGCTTCGAGGAACGCTGCGCCGAACTCTACACCCAGGAGAAGATCCGCGGCTTCCTGCATCTCTATATCGGCGAGGAGGCGGTCGCCGTCGGCGTCATGCCGGCACTCGGTCCCGAGGACGCAGTGGTCGCCACCTACCGCGAGCACGGCCACGCCATCGCCCGCGGCGTGCCGATGAGCACGATCATGGCCGAGATGTACGGCAAGCAGGAGGGCTGCAGCCGCGGCCGCGGCGGCTCGATGCACATCTTCGACGCGGCGACGCGCTTCTACGGCGGCAACGCCATCGTCGGCGGCGGCCTGCCGCTGGCGGTCG
>CAYTWJ010000152.1:0-7850 GCA_964442055.1 uncultured Rhodospirillaceae bacterium
CATCGGCCGCGCCGGCGGGGCGCCGGTGCCGCCGCTCAACCTTGTCGGCGATTTCGGCGGCGGCGGCGTCTATCTCGCCTTCGGCATCGCCTGCGCCCTGGTCGAGGCCGGGCGCTCGGGCAAGGGCCAGGTGGTCGACGCGGCGATGGTGGACGGCGTCGCCTCGCTGATGACCATGTTCTTCGGCATGCGCGCGCAGGGGCTGTGGACTGAGCGGCGCGGCGAGAACCTGCTCGATTCCGGCGCGCCCTGGTACGATGTCTACGAAACGGCCGACGGCAAGTGGGTGGCGATCGGCTCGATCGAGCCCAAGTTCTACGCCGAGCTGATCCGCCGCCTCGGCCTCGAGGGCGAGAAGCTGCCCGGCCAGTACGACGCCACGCGCTGGCCCGAGTTGCGCGCCCGCTTCGCCGCCGCCTTCAAGGGCCGCACCCGCGACGAATGGTGCGCCGCGATGGAAGGCTCCGACGTCTGCTTCGCGCCGGTGCTGTCGCTCGACGAGGTGGCGCGACACCCCCACAACGCCGCGCGCCGCACCTTCACCGAGATCGACGGCATAACGCAGCCGGCGCCGGCGCCGCGTTTCTCGCGCACGCCCGGCGCGGTGCGCCGCCCGCCGCCCCAACCCAGCGAGCACACCGACGCGGCGCTCGCCGACTGGGGCTTCACGCCCGACGAGATCGCGGCGCTGAAGGCTGCCGGCGCGGCGGGGTGAGGCCGCGCCGCGGCGCGGTCAAGCGAACGCTTCTTCCCAGCTGCCGCGCGTCGCCGCCTTGGAATACTCGGTGGCGCGGTTTTCGAAGAAGTTGGTGTGCTCGATGCCGTTGAGCATGACGTCGAGCCAGGGCAGCGGGTTCTTCTCGATGCGGAAGATCGGCTGCAGCCCGAGCTGCAGCAGCCGCCGGTCGGCGGTGTAGCGGAGGTACCGCTTGACCTCGCCGGCATCGAGCCCTTCGACGCCGCCGAGCTCGAAGGCGAGGTCGATGAAGGCGTCCTCGTGGTCGACGATGGTGGTGCAGGCGACGTAGAGCTCGCGCTGCAGGCCCTCGGTCCAGATCTCGGGGTTCTCCTCGACGAAGGTGCGGAACAGCCGCACGATCGAGTTGGTGTGCAGCGTCTCGTCGCGCGCCGACCACGAGACGATCTGCCCCATGCCCTTCATCTTGTTGAAACGCGGGAAGTTCAGCAGGATGGCGAAGGTGGCGAACAGCTGCAGGCCCTCGGTGAAGGCGCCGAAGACGGCCAGAGTCTTGGCGATGTCGGCCTTGCTGTCGCAGCCGAACTGCTGCATGTAGTCGTACTTGTCGCGCATCTCCTTGTAGCGCAGGAAGGCCGAATACTCGGTCTCGGGGATGCCGATGGTGTCGAGCAGGTGCGAATAGGCGGCGATGTGGATCGTCTCCATGCCGGAGAACGCCGCCAGCATCATCTGCACCTCGGTCGGCTTGAAGACGCGCGCATAGTGCTTCATGTAGCAGTTGTTGACCTCGACGTCCGACTGCACGAAGAAGCGGAAGATCTGCGTCAGCAGGTGGCGTTCCTGCGGCGTCAGCTTCTTCTGCCAGTCCTTGACGTCGTCGGCGAGCGGCACTTCCTCGGGCAGCCAGTGGATGCGCTGCTGGGTGAGCCAGGCGTCGTAGGCCCAGGGGTAGCGGAACGGCTTGTAGACGGGGTTGGCATCGAGCAGCGACATGGCACGTCATCCTTCTGGCGCGGCGGCGCCCGCGGCCGCGGTCATTGGCAGGCGAGGCATTCCTCGTAGTTCGTCACCGCCGGCGCCGGCTCGGGCGCGGCGGCGGCGAGCGGGCGCTCGCTGTCGTTGATGCGGCCGACCAGCGGGATGGCGACCGCCGCGCTCGGCATCCGGCTCGACACCTTGTCGGCGCGCTGGATCGACATCGAGCGGCAGTAGTAGAGGCTTTTCACGCCCTTCTTCCAGGCCTGGAAGTGGATCTGGTGCAGGTCGCGCTTGTGCACGTCGGCGGGCAGGAAGACATTGAGGCTCTGTGACTGGCAGACATGGGGCGTACGGTCTGCGGCGAGGTCGATCAGCCAGCGCTGGTCGATCTCGAAGGCGGTCTTGAACAGCGCCTTCTCGTCCTCGGTCAGCATGTCGAGATGCTGCACCGAGCCCTCGTTGACGGTGATCGACGACCAGGTCTCGTCGTCGTTGCAGCCCTTCTCCTCGAGCAGCCGCACGAGGTAGCGGTTGCGCACGTTGAACGAGCCCGACAGCGTCTTGTGCGTGTAGCTGTTGGCGGCGTTGGGCTCGATACCGGGGCTGGCGCCGCCGCAGATGATCGAGATCGAGGCGGTGGGGGCGATCGCCAGCTTGTGCGAGAAGCGCTCGGCGATGCCGTACTCGGCCGCGTCGGGGCAGGGGCCGCGCTCGGCCGCGAGCTTGACCGAGGCCGCGTCGGCCTGCTCCTTGATGTGGCGGAAGACGGTCTTGTTCCAGACCTTGGCCATCACCGACTCGAGGGGGATGCGGTTGGCCTGCAGGAACGAATGGAAGCCCATCACGCCGAGGCCGACCGAGCGCTCGCGCATCGCCGCGTAGCGGGCGCGCGCCATGCTCTCGGGCGCGCTGTCGATGAAGCCCTGCAGCACGTTATCGAGAAAGCGCAGGCAATCCTCGATGAACAGCGCATGGTCGCGCCATTCGTGGAAGTATTCAAGATTGAGCGAGGACAGGCAGCAGACCGCGGTGCGCTCCTGGCCATGATGATCGGGGCCGGTCGGCAGGGTGATCTCGCTGCACAGGTTCGAGGTCTTGACCCGGAGGCCGGCCAGCTTGTGGTGCTCGGGCAGGGCGCGGTTGACCCGGTCGATGAAGACCAGATAGGGCTCGCCGGTCTCGACGCGGGCGGTGAGCAGGCGAATCCACAAGGCGCGCGCCGAAAGCGTGCGCTGCACCGAGCCGTCCTTCGGGCTGACCAGCGCCCAGGGCTCGTCGGCCTCGACGGCGCGCATGAAGGCGTCGGGAATCAGCACGCCGTGGTGCAGGTTGAGCGCCTTGCGGTTGGGATCGCCGCCGGTTGGCCGGCGGATCTCGATGAATTCCTCGATTTCCGGGTGATCGACGGGCAGGTACACCGCGGCGCTGCCGCGCCTGAGGCTGCCTTGGCTGATCGCCAGGGTGAGCGAATCCATCACCCGCACGAAGGGAATGACGCCCGAGGTCTTGCCGTTCAGGCCGACTCGTTCGCCGATGGCGCGCAGATTGCCCCAATAGCTGCCGATGCCTCCGCCGCGGGCGGCCAGCCAGACGTTCTCGTTCCACAGGCCGACGATGCCTTCGAGGCTGTCCGACGCCTCGTTGAGGAAGCAGGAGATCGGCAAGCCACGCGACGTTCCGCCGTTCGACAGGATCGGGGTTGCCGGCATGAACCACAGTTTGCTGATGTAGTTATAGATGCGCTGGGCGTGGCCGCTGTCGTCGGCGTAATGGCTGGCGACGCGGGCGAACAGGTCCTGATAGCTCTCGCCGGGGAGCAGATAGCGGTCGTCGAGCGTTGCCCGGCCGAAATCGGTCAGCAAGCGGTCGCGGCTGCGATCGATTTCGACGCGGATTCCCCGCTCGGTCTGCACGGAATTGAGCACTTTCCCCTCCTGACGTGACAGCGTTCCCCTCGCCGCCGCGCGTGACCGCCGCGGCCGCCGGAGCGGCCTTGACGCGCCGCTCTCGCCTTGCTGCTGTGAACACTAGATATGGTAGCCAGTCGGGGTGAAGCGTCAATAATTTGTGTGACGGTCTGGTTAAAATAAGTTTCTTGACGAGCGCGGACGCGGCTGTTCTCAAGGCCGTCCTGCGGTGGGAGGACGGGCCGTCTCGCCATCGTTCCGGGCGCTTGGCAGGCGGTGCGTAGGAAGGGCAAAGTGCCCTGCATGAGCGGAGTTGAGAAGCCGGCGCCGCGCCAACCGTTAGCGCCGGCCGAGGAAGCCGAGGCGCCGCCGCAGCGGCGTGAGACGCTGATCCTCGCCGAGCAGATCGCCACCATGTACCGCATGAGTGCCGGCACCCGCTTCCTGCCGGCGTTGCTGATGCTCGTTCTTGGCGGCGTGCACTGGCCGCGCAGCGGGATCGCGATGATTGCCGCGCTGATGGCCGCCTACGCGCTCGGCACGATCCTCTTCGACCGTCTGCGCGCGGCCTTTGCGGCGGCGCAGCCGGAGCCGGAGGCGGCGGAAACCTGGGGCCGGCGCTTTGCGCTGCTGTCGCTGTTCACTGGCGCGACCTGGGGTACCGCGACGGTGCTGCTGTTCGACGCCGATTCGGTGGCGCTGCAGGCCTTCACCGCGATGGTGTTGATCGGCCTCGTCACCAGCGCCGCGCTGGTGCGCGGCCTATATCCGCCCGCCTTCTACGCCTTCGCCCTGCCGGCGGCGGTGCCCTTCATCCTGCTTTGCCTGGCGCAGGCGACATGGCTCTCCAGCGCCATCGGCCTGAACGGTATCATCGGCATCCTCGCCATGGTGCTGTGGGCGCGCCAGGCGATGCGCAGCCAGCGCGAGCTGATCGCGCTGCGCTTCGAGAACGCCGATCTGGTGCGCGGCCTGGAAGGTGCTCGCCGCCGCGCCGACGAGGCGCGAGTGCGCGCCGAAACCGCCGACCGCGCCAAGTCCGAATTCCTCGCCACCATGAGCCACGAGTTGCGCACGCCGCTCAACGGCGTGCTCGGCATGGCCGAAGTGCTGCAAGATTCGCGACTCGATGCCGACCAGCGCTCCTATGTGGCGATCATCAAGGAATCCGGCCTCTCGCTGCTCAAGATCATCAATGACATCCTCGAGTTCTCGCGCCTCGAGGCTGGCGGCGTCGAGATCGAGGAAGGTCCCTACGATCCGACCGAGCTGATCGAGCAGACGGTCGCCCTGATGGCGCCGCGTGCCCATGAAAAAGGCCTCGAGATCGAGGCCTACGTCGATCCCGCGTTGCCGGCCCGACTGGTCGGGGATCCGGCGCGCATTCGCCAGGTGCTGCTCAACCTCGTCGGCAACGCGATCAAGTTCACCTCGATCGGCGCCGTGACGTGCGTGCTGGAGCCGGCGGAGATCGCCCGAGGCGGAATCGCGGCGCTGCGCTGCACGATCGGCGACAGCGGCATCGGCATCGCGCCGGCGCTGATGTCGCGCCTCTTCACGCGATTCTCGCAGGGCGATTCCTCGCTGGCGCGGAAGTTCGGCGGCACCGGGCTCGGGCTCGCCATCGCCAAGCGGCTGGTCGAGGCGATGGGCGGCACCATCGGCGTCGACAGCAAGCACGGTATTGGCAGCCGGTTCTGGTTCATCTTGCCGCTCGCGGCACCGCTCGATATCGCCACCTCCGCGCGCCCCCTGGCCGGACGCAAGTTGCTGCTGGTCGCGCCGCCGGGAGAGGCAAGCCATCTGACCGCCCGCAAGCTGGTCGACGCCGGGGCAGAGGTGCAAAGCGCCGGGCCGGAAGTTCCCCTGGATGCCGCGCTCGCCGCGGACATTGTGATCGTCGACGATGCGCTCGGCCCCGAATCCGGGGCTATCGCGCGACGCTTCCGCAGACCCGGCGGCGGACGGCCGTACGTCGTCCAACTGGTGCGCATCGGGGCGCGCGACGCGATGGCAGCCGGCGCCGCCGAACCCTTCAATCTCCGCCTGCTCAAGCCGGTGCGGCAGAAGGATCTGGTCGCCGCGCTGGCCGCGCCGCGTCCCTGACAGACCGGCTCGCGCCCACTCCGCGCCCGTCGCCGCCACCGCCCGCCAGCGGGTCGGCGGGCCGGCCAGGAGCCGCGCCCCAGGCGCGCCTTGACGGCACGGCGACAGCGGGGGGAACATCCCGGGAGCTGGGGGAGGGGAAGGATGCTCATACCGCATCCGCGCGCTGAGGAGGTGGCGGCTGCCGAGCCGCCGGCGGCCGCCGCGTTGCGGGCCGCGCCCGGCCTGTCGCCGATCCGGCGGCGGCTGCTCGGCGCCGGCATACTTCTGACCGGCGTCTGGCTGGCGCTGGTCGGCTATTACGTCGGCCGGGCGATCGGCTGGCGTAACCTGCTCACCCTGCTGCCGCATGAACTCGGCGGCTTCGTCGCCGGCGTGGCGGCGCCGCTCGCCTTTCTCTGGCTGGTGCTGGTGTTCTTCATGCGCGGCGCCGAGCTCAGGCGCCATGCCTCGGCCTTGCAGCAGCTCCTGCTCGAGCTCAGCTATCCCACTCCGGACAGCGAGCGGCGCGTTGCGGCGCTGACCGGGGCCCTGCGGCGCCAGGCCCGCGAGATGGAGGAAAGCGCGACCACGGCCGCCGAGCGGGTCGCCGCGCTGGGCGAGGCGGCGAACGAGCACGCGCGCACCCTGTTGCAGGCGGCCGAGACCATCAGCCGCGAGACCGAAGCCGCGCGCGGCAGCTTCCACGCCAAGGCGGCTGAGATTTCCCGCCTCCTCGGCTCGGTCGCGATGCAGAACCAGCGCGTCGAGGAGATGTCGCGGTCGCAATCCACGCTGCTGACCGATGCCGTGGCGCGAGCGGCGGCGCTCGGTCGCGACCTCGAGGCCGGCCTGGAGCAGAAGCTCGCCGCGCTCGACAAGGCGGTCACCCGTGCCGCGCTGCAGGCCAGCAGCGTCGCCGACACCTTCGGCGGCGTGTCGCACGAGATCGTGGTCTCGGTCGAGCAGGCGGCGGCCAAGGCGCAAGCGGCGGGCGAGGGGCTGCACCGCGAGATGCGGGATTTCTCGGCCGCCGCCGAGCGCGCGACGCAACAAGCCGAAGCCGCCGGCCACGCCTTCCGCCGTCGCGGCGAGGAGCTCGACCAGGCAGCCTTGCAGGCCGGCGTGCGCTTGCGCGAAGCGAGCGAAGGCTGGCGTGAGCAGGCGGCGGCGCTGGACCGCACCAGCGAGCGCGTTGGCGCCAATCTGACTCAGGCTTCGGCCGAACTGGGCCAGCGCCTCGAAGCCTTCGCCGCCGCCGGGACTGCGGCGGGCGAGGAAGCGCGCGCGGCCGCGGCCGCTGCCGCGACTGCCGAGCAGCGGTTGCGCTCGGCTGGCGAAGCCATGCGCCAGCAAGCGGATGCGCTCGGCACCGCCGCCGATTTGGCCGGCAACCGTCTGGGCGCGGCCGGCACGACTATGCGCCGCGACGCCGCCGCGCTGCAGGAGACGGCTGAAGGCGTGGCGGGTCGCGTCGAACGGGTGGGCGAAACCCTGCGCGCCCACACCACCGCGATCGACGAGACCGCCGAGCGCCTGGTCGCAAAGGCGGAGCAAGCGAGCCAGAGCCTGGGGGCGCGCAGCCGCGACCTCGGCCGCGCCGCCAGCGAGCTCATGGCGACGTCGGGCGGCATCGAGGAGTCGCTGACCCGCAGCACCGCGGCGCTCGATGCGGCGGGCGCGCACGCTGCCGAGCGCGCCGAGGAAACCGGCGCGCTGCTCCGCCGCCAGGCGGACGAGCTCGACGCCGCGGCGGCGGCGGCCGGCGCGCGCTTCGCCGATGCGGTCGAGGATGTGCGCCGCCAGGCCGGCGAGCTCGACGTCGCCGCCGATCGCACCGCCGGCCGCCTGCGAATTGCTGCGGACACGGCGGGGCAGGCCGCCCTGCAGCTGCAGGCGACCGCCGACCGCGCGGCGGCGCGGGTGCAGAGCGCCGGCGAGGTGGCCCGCCAGCAGGCGCAGGATCTCGGGGCCAGCGCCGAGCGCGCCGCGCTGCAATCACGCCAGGCGGGCGAGGCGGCGCGCCAGCAGAGCGAAGAGCTGTCCGGCGTCGCCGACCGGCTGGCGGCGCAGATCTACGCCATCGGCGAGAAGGCACGCAGCCAGGGAGAGGCCTTGACCGCGCTCGCCGAAAGGGCGCGCCAGCAGGCCGCTGTGCTGACCGAAACGGCGGCGCGGAC
>CAYTWJ010000153.1:0-7837 GCA_964442055.1 uncultured Rhodospirillaceae bacterium
GCAGCTGGCGCAGCGGCGCGGCGATCGCCCCTTCGGCGAGGCGCGCGCTGATGGTGCGCGCAAGCAGCGGCGCCCCGCCGGCGACCTGGTGGCGGATGCTCTCGAACATCGCCTGCAGGATCGCCGGCACGCCGGCCATGACGAAGACGTTGCCGATGCGAAAGCCCGGCGCCTTGCTCACCGGGTTGTCGATCAGGCTGGCGCCGAAGGGGATGCGCGCCATGCGCAGGCGCGCCTCGTTGAGCATCCCCGGCTCGTAATGCGCCTCGAGCCGGCGGCGTGCCTCGGGGTCGACGTCGATGCCGGTGCCGAAGGCCTTGGCGATGCTGTCAGCGGTGATGTCGTCGTGGGTCGGCCCGATGCCGCCGGAGGTGAAGACGTAGTCGTACTTCACCCGTGCCTCGTTGACCGCGGCGACGATCGCCGCCTCGATGTCGGGGATGAAGCGTGCCTCGCGCAGCCGCACGCCGAGCTCGGTCAGGCGGCCGGCGATATAGTGCAGGTTGGCGTCGCGCGTGCGCCCCGACAGGATCTCGTTGCCGATCACCAGCACGCAGGCGGTGACGGTCCTGGGCTTGGACGCGGCCGGCGCGGACATGGCGCCTCTATAGCACCGCCCCGGTGGCGCCGCCACCGACGCCCGGCGTCAGGCAATGCCGCGGGCGATCAGGCTGTCGGCGGTGTCGGCTATGGTGACCTCGAGGGGACGCGGGGACCAGCCGAGCTCGCGCCGGATCTTGCCGGTGTCGACCTCGAGCTTGCGGCCGAGCTCGCGCAGGATCAGCCGCAACGACGGCTCGAACAGCCCCGCCGCCCGGACGAGCCAGTCGGGAAGTTCGCGCGTCGGAATCCTGTAGCCCCTGCCGGCGAGGTGGCGGCCGAGGATCACGCCGAGCTCCCTGAACCAGAGCGACCCGGCCGCGCAGATGTAGCGCTGGCCCGCCGCCGCCGGCACGGTCATGGCGCGAAAGTGCGCGTCGGCGACGTCGCGCACGTCGACATAGGGAAAGCCGACGCGCGGCATCCCCAGAATCTCGCGCCGCATGGCCTTGCGCACGATGCCGGTCGAGGTGCCGGTGGCCTCGCCGAGCAACGGCCCGAGCACGACCCCCGGATTGATGCTGACGAATTCCAGCCCCCGCTCGGCCGGCAGGCCGGAAACGAAGTCGCGCGCCGCCCGCTCGGCCAGCGTCTTGCTCTTGCCATAGGCGCCGATCGGCGCCGACACGTCGCTCCAGTCGCTCTCGTCGTAGAGCGGCTTTAGCTTTTCACCGTAGAAGACCGCGACGGTCGAGGAGGTCATCACCACCCGCTGGACGCTCGGGGCGGCGGCCGCGGCGCGCATGATGCGCAGGGTGCCGTCGCGGGCCGGGGCGATCAGCTCGGCCTCGTCGCGCGGCGGCCGGTCCGGATAGGGCGAGGCGACGTGGTGAACGTAGTCGCAGCCGGCGACCGCCTCGGCCCAGCCCTCGTCGCGGGTCAGGTCGGCGGCGACGAACTCGAGCGCCTCGCCCGTGGCCTCCGGCCCGAGATGCCGGCGCACCTCGTCGCCACGCGCCGCGTCGCGCAGCGTGCCGCGCACGCGGAAGCCCTCGGCCAGCAGGCGCTGAATCAGATGAAGGGCAACGAAGCCCGACGCCCCGGTGACTAGGACAGTCTTCTTGTTGGTCATCCTATCCCCCTGCTCCCCTCGGCGGAAAGGATAGCCGGCAGCCGGGCACCGTGCCTAGAAGCCCGCTTGGGGCCGGTTGCATGGCCGGCCGCCGCGCCTATGTTATGCTTGCACCGCGGCGAGGTGGCGGACTACCGTCGCGCGCCGTTTTTTTGCATTTTACCGTGGCCGGGCATGGCGGGATGCCGCCTCCGGCGGGACCGAGGCGATGACCCACCAGGCGATCTATTACGAGGCGGGCGAGGAAGGCCCCGGGCGCCATTCCGGCGCCATCAAGCTGCATGGCCCGGCCGCCTTCGAGGGCATGCGCCGCGCCGGCCGGCTGGCCGCCGAGACGCTCGACTTCCTCGTCCCGCAGGTGCGCCCCGGCGTCACGACCGGCGCGCTCGACCGCCTCTGCCACGACTTCATCGTCGGCCGCGGCGCGATCCCGGCGCCGCTCGGCTACCGCGGCTACCCAAAATCCATCTGCACCTCGGTCAACCACGTCGTCTGCCACGGCATCCCCGGCGACAAGGTGCTGCACGAGGGCGACATCCTCAATATCGACGTCACCGTCATCCTCGACGGCTGGCACGGCGACAGCAGCCGCATGTTCTATGTCGGCGAGATCGGGCTGAAGGCGCGGCGCCTGTGCGACATCACCTATGAGGCGATGATGCGCGGCATCGCCGCAATCAAGCCGGGCGCGCGTACCGGCGACATCGGCCACGCGATCCAGAGCTATGTCGAGAAGGAGCGCTTCTCGGTGGTGCGCGACTTCTGCGGCCACGGCCTGGGGCGCGTGTTCCACGACAACCCGAACATCCTGCATTACGGCGAGCCGGGCACCGGGCCCGAGCTCAAGCCGGGCATGTTCTTCACCGTCGAGCCGATGGTGAACGCCGGCAAGTGGCAGGTGAAGGTGCTCTCCGACGGCTGGACGGCGGTGACCAAGGACCGCTCGCTGTCGGCGCAGTTCGAGCATTCGATCGGCGTCACCGAGAGCGGCGTCGAGATCTTCACCCTGTCCCCCGCCGGCCTCGACAAGCCGCCCTACGCCTGAACCTCGGCTTGCTCGGCGCTAAGGCGGCGCGCCATATGCCGGCCGAGGCTGCGACATAGCCGGCGCCGGCCGGCGCCGGCAGAAGGGTGACTGACATGATCGACCGCAGGGCCATCGACGACCCCGCCAGCGACCAGGGCGCCGAGCTCGACGCGCTCGAGCTCGAGCTGATGAGCGAGCTGCACCGGCGCATGCCGATCGGCGAGAGCTTCCAGCTCGCCAACGGCGCGCGCTGCACCGTCGCCGGGCTCTACGGCCCGCGTCTCGGCGAAGACGGCGAGCTCGAGTTCGCCTTCGACGTCCACATCGAGGGCGACGAGGCGACCGGCCTGCCCGAGAGCATCGGCTTCACCCTGCGAAGCGAGGGCCGCGGCGGCTGGAAGCTGCTCGACCCGCTCGACGCCGAGGACGAGTGAGCGCTGCCCGGCGACCGCGCGCCTCCGCCCGCCGTGCCGCCGACCTGGTCGCCGCCGGGGTGATCGCGCCCGAGCGTGCCGCCGCCGTCGATGCCGTCGCCGCGCGCTACGCGATGGCGGTGACGCCGGAAATGCTGGCGCTGATCGACCCCGCCGACCCCGCCGACCCCATCGCGCGCCAGTTCCTGCCCGATCCGCGCGAGCTCAAGGCGAGCCCGGGCGAAAGCCCCGACCCGATCGGCGACGAGCGCCATTCGCCGGTCAAGGGCGTCGTCCACCGCTACCCCGACCGCGTGCTCCTGAAGCCGCTGCATGCCTGCCCGGTCTATTGCCGCTTCTGCTTCCGCCGCGAGATGGTCGGGCCGCAGGGCGAAGCCCTGAGCGCGACCGAGCTCGACGCCGCGCTTGGCTACGTCGCCGCGCACGGGGAGATCGCCGAGGTGATCTTGAGCGGCGGCGACCCGCTGATGCTGAGCGCGCGGCGGCTGGAGGCGCTGGTGGCCCGCCTCGAGGCCATCCCGCACGTCGAGGTCCTGCGCGTGCACAGCCGCGTGCCGGTGGTCGACCCGACGCGGGTCACGCCGGCGCTCGTCCGCGCGCTCAAACCCCGCCGGCTGGCGCCCTGGCTCGCCGTCCATTGCAACCACCCGCGCGAGCTGACCGAGGCGGCGCGCACGGCTTTGGGCCGGCTCGCCGATGCCGGCATTGCGCTGCTCGGCCAGACGGTGCTGCTCAAGGGCGTCAACGACGATGCCGAGGTGCTGGCCGGGCTGATGCGCGCCATGCTGCGGGCGCGGATCAAGCCCTACTACCTGCACCATGCTGACCTCGCCCCCGGCACGGCCCATTTCCGCACCACGCTCGCCACCGGCCAGCGGCTGATGCGGCGTCTGCGCGGGCGCTTCTCCGGCCTGGCCCAGCCAAGTTATGTCCTCGACATTCCCGGCGGCCACGGCAAGGCGCCGGCCGGGCCGAGTTACCTGCGCGAACTCGGCGGCACGCTGGAGATCGAGGACTGGCAGGGCCGCCGGCACCGCTACGCCGACGGCAAGTGGGCCTGACGGCGGGATCGGAGGCCGAGCCGTGGCGACGCGCCGCACGATCAAGGTCAACCGGGCCCCGGTGCTCACATTGTGGGCGGCGGTGGTGGCCGAGCGGCTCGGCTTCGCGCGCGACGAGGCACTGACGCTCGGCCGGGCGGTCGCCGGCCTCAACGCCTATGCCAAGGGCAAGGCGCTCGGGCTGTTCAAGCCGGCGCCCAAGGCGGTGAAGAAGCAACGCGCCAAGCTCCGCCACGGCGAGGCGCTGAGCATCGACCTGCTGGGGCGCGCGGTGCCCGCCTTGCACACTCCCGACGGACTGCGCGCGCTGAGCAAGGACCGCCCGATCGCGCCCGAGAGCGTCGAGCGCTATCTTGCGGGCAAGTTCGGCGACGCGCTCGACGACGTGCGCGCGGCGATGACCGCACTCGCCCGCTCGCGGCCGCCCGAGGACCTGGCCGACGAAGCCTTCGCCCTCTACGAGGATTTCCGCCCGGCGGTGCCCGCCGGCGTGCAGGGCTGGGGTGCCGCCGGCGTGCTCGACATCGGCCGCATCGCGGCGCTGGCGGAGTAAAGGGTCGGCGAGGACGACGCGACGAATCGAAGCCATTCGCCGATCGCTCCGCCAACCGAATCGCCGACCTCGCGCCCTGGAACTGCCAACCGGAGCGTGGCAATCTGGTCACATGAGTTCCGAATCGATCATCCGCCTTCGCATCAGCCTCAACGACACCGATCCCGCGATCTGGCGTCTCGTCGAGGTCCCGACCGAGATGACACTTAAAGACTTGCACGTTGTCATCCAGGCGGCGATGGGTTGGGACAATGCGCATCTGTACGAGTTCCAGGTGGGCCGCGACCGCATCGCTGGTCCCGGCATGTCCGACTCGGGCTTCGGCGGCGCCCGCCCGCTCGGCGCCGACCAAGTGCGTCTCGCCGATCTGGCTGGGCGGGGCGTCAAGCGCTTCGTCTACATCTACGACATGGGCGACAACTGGGAGCACGAGATCGAGATCGAGCGGAGCTTGCCAGCCGAAGCCGCTACCGCCTATCCGCGATTGGTCGACGCCGCCGGGCGCTGCCCGCCCGAGGACGTGGGGGGTGTTCCGGGCTTCTATGCGTTCCTCGAGGCCATCGGCGACCCCAACCATCCGGAACACAACGATCTGCGGGACTGGTACGGCGACACCTTCGATCCTAACGATGTCGGTGTCGATCGCATCCGCAAGCAACTCGGCCGCATTGCGGCTCGCCGCAGCCGTGCCGCCGCCCGGCGCCGTCGATGATGTTCCTTACTGCGGCATCCTCACCAGACGGTTTTGTCTATTCGGATACGCGCCGTTCGACGCTTCGACGGGACAGAGCCGCCTCTGCGGCTGGCATGCGAAGCGCGTCGTAAAACGATGTCTTCCGGGCGGCTGGATGCAAGCACGAACCGGAGATCGTCGAACATGCCGCCGCCGACCACGCCTTCGGCACGCTCCTGGGATAAGCCGGTCTCAACCCGCCGCCGCCATCTGGCGCTTGGCCGCCTGCCAGCGGTCGAGCTTGGCGCGGGCGCCGTTCGTCGCCGGGTCCATCGCCTGGTCGTGGTTCGGCCGCTTGGCGGTGAGCTCGATCACGTAGCCGTTGGGATCGCGGAAGTAGATCGAGTCGATGAAGCCGTGGTCGGAAATGCCGCGCGTCTCGACCCCGGCCGCCTTGCCCTTGGCGAGCATCGCGTGCAGCGTGGCCGGCTCGACCTCGAGCGCGATGTGCAGGTCGTAATCGTGCTGCTGCTTGAACTCGAAGGGCATGTCGGGCGCCTCGAAAAAGGCCAGGTAGGAGCCGTCGTCCAGCCGGTAGAAGGTGTGCAGCGTATTGGTCTTGCGCCCGCTCTTGGTCTCCTTGATCTCCAGCGTGCCGGCCAGCGGCAGGCCGAGGAAGCCCTCGTAGAAGGCCCGGGTCTCCTCGGAATCGCGGCAGCGATAGGCGTTGTGGTGCAGTCCCTTGATCATGGCCCGTGCTCCCTGCCTAGTTGCCGTCAGATCGCCTCGAAGGGCTGGTCCTTGACCGATCCGACGACGCCGTAGAACACCTCGTTGACCTTGTTCCAGCTCTTCAGCGCCTTCATGTTGCCGAGCCAGCGCGAGACATTCGGATAGGGCGAGAAGTCGCAGCGCACCACCTCGCCGAGCGTGATCATCGGCGCGCCGAAATAGTCGGCGATGGTGATGGCGTCGCCGCAGAGATACTTCCTCTTCGGGCCGATCAGGTCGCGGTCGAGGATCGTCAGCCAGCCCTTCGACCGGTCCTTCGCCCAGGCGATGGTGCCCGCCTGCAGCGCCTCGTTGGGCCGCTTGTGGTGCGGGAATATCTGCGGATAGATCAGCCCGTAGGCCCAGTCGCGGTAGAAGTTCGAGTTGACCCAGTCCATGATCTCGTTGACCTTGGCGCGCTGCTTCAGGTCCTTCGGATAGGCCGGCGAGCCGATCTTGTCGGCGATGTATTTCAGGATCGACGAGCTTTCGGTGAGGCGGAAATCGCCGTCCTCGAGCACCGGCACAAGCTTGTTGGGGTTGATCGCCGCGTAGGCCTCCTCGAGGTGCTCACCCTTGAACAGGTCGACGACCTGGAAGTCGATGTTGGCGCCGCTCTCGGCGGCGAACAGCATGATCGGCCGGCTCGTGGTCGAGACCGGGTGATAGTAGACCTTCATCGCGCTTCCCTCCCGCTTTCCCCTGGGCCGGCCGTCGCCGGCAGCGCCTCGCAGTCGTCGCCGACCGCCTGCGCTCCCCACTGGTCGCGGGGATGGCAACCGACGCCTGATGTTAATAATAGTTAACAATAGCAGGTCGGCCGCGCGCTGGATAGGGGCGCATCGGCCGGCGCGAGTTGCTATCGTTCCACCGGGGTAGGCGAAGAATGGCCCGCAAAGCCAAGCCGGAGCAGGCCGGAAGCGACGCCGAGGTGCATTATCTCGGCCACCGCGAGCGGCTGCGCGAGCGCTTCCGCGAAACCGGCGGCGCGGGCCTGCCCGACTACGAGATCCTCGAGCTGATCCTGTTCGGGGCGCACCGGCGCGGCGACGTCAAGCCGCTGGCCAAGGCGCTGGCCGAGCGCTTCGGCGACCTCGGCGGGGTGCTCGCCGCCGAGCCGGCGCGGCTGACCGAGGTGCCCGGCTGCGGCGAGGCCGCCGTCAGCGCGATCAAGGTGGCGCGCGAGGCGGGCTTGCGCATGCTGCGCGGCCGGGTGATGAACCGGCACGCCATCGGCTCGTGGGACGCGCTGATCGACTATTGCCGCGCCAGCATGGCACACGAGTCGACCGAGCGCTTCCGCATCCTTTTCCTCGACCGCAAGAACCAGCTCATCGCCGACGAGGTGCAGCAGACCGGCACGGTCGATCACACGCCGGTCTATCCGCGCGAGGTGGTGAAGCGGGCGCTGGAATTGCAGGCCAGCGCGCTGATCATGGTCCACAACCACCCCTCGGGCGACCCGACACCGAGCCGCGCCGACATCGAGATGACCCGCCAGGTGCGCGATGCCGGCCGCGCCGTCGGCGTCGAGCTGCACGACCACGTGGTGATCGGCGGCGGCGCCTTCGTCAGCCTGAAGAGCCTGGGACTGATCTGAGAGACCGTTTGGGAATTCCGATGGGCCTGCGCTGCCGCCGATTTTG
>CAYTWJ010000154.1:0-7822 GCA_964442055.1 uncultured Rhodospirillaceae bacterium
GAGATGCCGGGGTTGATGGCGCTCCGCACGCGGTATGCGGGCAAGGCGCCGCTCAAGGGCGCGCGCATCGCCGGCTGCCTGCACATGACCATCCAGACCGCGGTGCTTATCGAAACCCTGACCGCGCTCGGCGCCGAGGTGCGCTGGTCGTCGTGCAACATCTTCTCGACGCAGGACCAGGCGGCGGCGGCCATCGCCAAGGCCGGAACCCCGGTCTTCGCCTGGAAGGGCGAGAGCGAGGACGAATACTGGTGGTGCGTCGAGCAGACAATCACCGGCCCCGGCGGCTGGCGGCCGAACATGCTGCTCGACGACGGCGGCGACCTGACCAAGCTGATGCACGAGAAATATCCCGCGATGATGCGCGACGTGCGCGGCGTCTCCGAGGAGACCACCACCGGCGTGCACCGCCTCTACGAGATGGCCCGCGCCGGCACGCTGCAGGTCCCGGCCTTCAACGTCAACGACAGCGTCACCAAGTCCAAGTTCGACAATCTGTACGGCGTGCGCGAGAGCCTGGTCGACGGCATCAAGCGCGCCACCGACGTGATGCTGGCCGGCAAGGTCGCGGTCGTCTGCGGCTACGGCGACGTCGGCAAGGGCTCGGCGGCGAGCCTGCGCAGCCAGGGTGCGCGCGTGATGGTCACCGAGATCGATCCGATCTGCGCGCTGCAGGCGGCGATGGAGGGCTACCAGGTCACCACGATGGACGACGCCGCGCCGGCCGGCGATATTTTCGTCACCGCCACCGGCAATGTCGACGTGATCACCCTCGACCACATGCGGCGCATGAAGGACCGCGCCATCGTCTGCAACATCGGCCACTTCGATTCCGAGATCCAGATCGCCGCGTTGCGCAACTACCGCTGGCACAACGTCAAGCCGCAGGTCGACGAGGTCGAGTTCCCCGACGGCAAGCGCCTGATCGTCCTCGCCGAAGGGCGGCTGGTGAACCTCGGCTGCGCCACCGGCCACCCGAGCTTCGTGATGAGCGCCTCCTTCACCAACCAGGTGCTGGCGCAGATCGAGCTGTGGGGCAACCCGGGCAAGTACCAGAACAAGGTCTACACCCTGCCCAAGCATCTCGACGAGAAGGTGGCGGCGTTGCATCTGCCGAAGCTGGGCGTCAAGCTGACCAAGCTCACGACCGCGCAGGCGGAATATCTCGGCGTCGCCGGCGCCGGCCCCTACAAGCCCGAGCACTACCGCTACTGACATCCGGCGCGGGCGGCCGCCCCCGCTTGCGACCCCCGGGGCGCCCCTGCCGGCGCGCCGCCGGCGCCGTCAAGCGATTGTTTACCATGTTGTGTTGTGTTGCTCCGCGGCGGGACATAAGATTCCCGTCGCGGCAACCACTTAGGCGGGCATGGCGAGCAGGTTCGGCAGGGGGGTCGGCATCGTCGGCGCGCTGGCGCTGCTGCCGGCGCCGGCTTGGGCGGCGGAGCTGTTGCCGCTGGTCCTGACCGGCAGCGCGGCCCTGCTCGGTCTCGTCGTCGGCGGCGGCGCGATCGGCCTCTGGTTCCTGCCCCAGCTCGGCAAGTTGCGCCGGCGTCAGCACGACGCCGACATCCGCATCGCCGGCCTGGCGGTCGAGCGCGACGCCATCCGCGCGGTGCTGGGGACCTGGCCGGGGCATTTCATCGCCTGGACCGCGCAAGGCCAGACCTGCTCGCCGGGGCTGGGCGCGTGGCTCAACCTGTCGCCGTCGATCACCGCTTTCAGCCAGCAGCAGCCGGCCTTCAGCGGCACCGGCTTCCGTCAGCTTTCGTCGGCGGTCGAGACCCTGCGCCGCGACGGCAACGGCTTCACCCTGGATCTCGCCACGCCCGACGGCCGCATCCTCGAGGCCGAGGGCATCATGGCCACGGACGTCGCCATGATCACCTTCCGCGACGTCAGCCCGATCCGCCAGGCGCAGCGCCGCGACCAGGCCGAGATCGCCGAACTCGGCCGCCAGCGCGACCATTACCGCGCGCTGCTCGACAGCGCGCCGTTCCCGATCTGGTGGCGCGACGCCGATCTCAAGCTCGCCGGTTGCAATGTGACCTATTCGCGCATGGTCGAGGCGACGCCCGACGAGGTCGTCGCCCGCGGCGTCGAGCTCGCTTCCGGCCTCGACGCCGATCAGCCGCGCCGTCTCGCCGCCAAGGCGCGCGACGGCGGCCAGCCGGCACAGGACATGCGCCGCTTCGTCGTCGCCGGCGACCGGCGCGCCTACCAGATGCACGAGATGCCGCGCGGCGACGGCACCCTCGCCGGTTTCGGCCAGGATCTGACGCCGCTCGAGGAGGCGCGCGCCGAGCTTGCCCGCCACGTCGCCGCCCATGCCGAGGTGCTGCAGAACCTGACCACGGCGATCGTCATCTACGGCGCCGACAAGCGGCTGACCCTGTACAACCGCGCCTTCGCCCGGCTGTGGGGTCTCGACGAATCCTGGCTGGCCAGCGCGCCGCATTTCGGCGAGGTGCTCGAGGTGCTGCGCGAGAACCGCCAGCTGCCCGAGCAGGCCGACTGGCAGAGCTTCAAGCGCAACCAGGTCGCGCTGTTCAACAGCCCGGAGACGCGCGAGGAGCTGATGCACCTGCCCGACGGGCGCACGGTGCGCGTGCTCTCCAGCCCGCACCCGATGGGCGGCCTGGTCGTGACCTGCGAGGACGTCACCGACCAGCTGGTGCTCGAACGCGCGCGCAACACCTTGATGGCGGTGCAGCGCGCGACCCTCGACAACCTCTACGAGGGGATCGTCGTCTACGGCAGCGACGGCCGCGTCGATCTCTACAATGCGGCCTTCCGCAAGCTGTGGGACCTGAAGGACGAGATGCTCGGCGGCAAGCCGCACATCACCGAGGTGATCGACGCCTGCCGGCCGCTGCTCGACGACGGCAACGACTGGCCGGCGCACAAGGAAGGGCTGCTCGGTGTCTTCGTCGAGCGCGCGCCGCGCTCGGGCCGCCTCGACCGCCCCAACGGCACGGTGATCGATTTCGCCAGCGTGCCGCTGCCCGACGGGGCGCTGCTGTTCACCTATCTCGACATCACCGATTCGATCCGCATCGAGCGCGCGCTGCGCGAGCGCAACGAGGCGCTGCAGGCCGCCGACCAGCTCAAGTCCGAATTCCTCGCCAACGTGTCCTACGAGCTGCGCACGCCGCTCAACAGCATCATCGGCTTTGCCGAGATCCTCACCAACCAGTATTTCGGCAAGCTCACCGCGCGCCAGAAGGAATACAGCCAGGGGATCCTCGACTCCTCGCACCAGCTCTTGATGCTGATCAACGACATCCTCGACCTGGCCAGCATCGAGGCCGGCCAGATGACGCTGGAAACCGAGCGCGTCGAGCTCAGGCCGACGCTCGAGGCGATCCTCGCGCTGGTGCGCGAGCGGGCGCGGCGCCAGGAGCTCGCCGTCGAGATCGATTGCCCGGCCAATATCGGCGCCGTCGAGGCCGACGAGCGGCGGCTGCGCCAGGTGCTGCTCAACCTGGTCAGCAACGCCATCAAGTTCACGCCGACCGGCGGCCGCGTCGTGCTCGGCGCCCGCCGCGGCGAGCGCGAGGTCGACCTCTGGGTCCAGGACAACGGCGTCGGCATCCCCGCCGCCGACCAGTCGCGCGTGTTCGACAAGTTCCAGAAGAGCACCGCCGGGGGCCGCCAGCCGGGCACCGGCCTCGGCCTTTCCCTGGTGCGCTCTTTCGTCGAGTTGCACGGCGGCACGGTGCAGCTCGAATCGGCGCCCGAGCGCGGCACCACGGTGACCTGCCGCCTGCCGGTCAAGCAGGCCGCCGCCCCGGCGGGCCGTGCCGCCGCCGCAGCGCCGTCGGTCGCCTCGCAGGAGGCCTGACCGCCTTCAGCCGGTCAACCCCGGCAGCCCCTTGGTCGTCGAATACTGAAAATGCAGTGCCCGGCCGGGATGGACCAGGGCATGCATAGCATGCGCCGCCATCGCTGCCTCGGCGAAGCCGGTGAGGATCAGCTTGAGCTTGCCGGGATAGGTTGCGGCGTCGCCGACGGCGAAGACGCCGGGCACATTGGTGGCGCAGCTCGCCGGGTCGACGCGGATATGGTTGCGCTCGAGATCGAGGCCCCAGCGGGCGATCGGGCCGAGCGTCGTCGCCAGGCCGAAGAAGGGCAGCAGGGCGTCCGCCGCCAGCCGCCGCTCCTCGCCGGCCAGCGTCCTCACCCGCACCGCTTCGAGTCGTCCCGCGCTGCCTTCGAGCGCGGCGAGCTGATAGGGCACGACCAGCTCGATGCGGCCGGCGTCGGCGAGCTCGTGCAGGCGCCGCTCGCTCGCCGGCGCGGCGCGGAACTTGTCGCGACGGTGCACGACCATCACCCGCGCGGCGACCTCGGCCAGCGACAAGGCCCAATCGACCGCCGAGTCGCCGCCGCCGGCGATCACCACGCGCTGGCCGCGGAAATCCTCGCGCCGGCTCACCAGGTAGAACACGCTCTTGCCCTCATAGGCCTCGATCCCGGCGAGCGGCGGCCGGTTGGGACCGAAGGCGCCGCCGCCGGCGGCGACCAGCAGCGCCTTGCAGAGAAGCCGCGTCCCGGCCGAGGTCTCGACGGCGAAGCCGCCGCCGGGCAGCGCCGCGAAGCCGGTCACCTGCTCGCCCAGGCGGTAGACCGGCTTGAAGGGCGCCGCCTGCTCGCGCAGCCGGCGGACCAGCTCGGCGGCGTCGATGCGCGGATAGCCGGGGATGTCGTAGATCGGCTTCTCGGGATAGAGCGCCGCGCACTGGCCGCCGCTCACCTCGAGGGCGTCGACCACGACGCAGCGCATGTCGAGCATGCCGGCCTCGAACACGGCGAACAGCCCGACGGGCCCGGCGCCGACGACGACGATATCGGTTGAAAGCGGGTCGGTGCTCATCGGGGCTCCGGCGTAGGCACGGCGGGAGCGGCTAACATGGCGCCCGCTCCGGCACCGCGCAACCCCGCGGCGGCTCAAGGCCCGCCGGGCGGTTGCGGGCCGGTGCGGCTTTGGCTACAACCCGGCCATGACCGCGCCCGGCGCCGAGCTGGTCCTCGACTTGCCCGACCTGGCGGCGACGCGGCGACTGGCGGAGCGGCTGGCCGACCGGGCGCGGCCGGGCGACGTGATCGGCCTCGCCGGCGATCTTGGCGCCGGCAAGACCACCTTCGCGGCGGCCTTCATCGCCCGCGCCGCCGGCGGCGATGTCGAGGTTCCGAGTCCGACCTTCACTCTCGTGCTGACCTATCCGACGCCGAAGGGAACCGTGTGGCACTTCGACCTCTATCGCCTGTCCGGTCCGGCCGAGCTCGGCGAGCTCGACATCGAGGACGCCTTTGCCGACGGCATCAGCCTGGTCGAATGGCCCGACCGGCTCGGGCCGCTCCTGCCCGCCGAGGCCCTGCTAGTGCGACTCGAAGCGGCCACCGGCAGCACCGAGGCGCGGCGCGCATACTTGCGCGCCGGCGGCGACTGGCCGTCGCGGCTGGCCGACATGGTGGCCGATGACTGAGCGGGCCGAGATCATCGCCGGCTTTTTGGCGCGCGCCGGCTGGGCGCGGGCCGCCCGCGCGCCGCTGGCCGGCGACGCCTCGTTCCGCCATTACGAGCGGCTGCGCCGCGACGGCGAGAGCGTGGTGCTGATGGACGCGCCGCCGCCGCACGAGGACGTGCGCCCCTTCGTGCGGATCGCCCGCCTGCTCGACCGTCTCGGGCTCGCCGCGCCGCGCCTGCTGGCCGAGGATGCGGCGGCTGGGCTGCTGCTGCTCGAAGACCTCGGCGACGACACCTACACGCGCGTGCTCGCGGCGCGGCCGGAGCTCGAACCCGATCTCTACGCGCTTGCCACCGACGTGCTGATCGCCCTGCACCGCGCCTTCGACGCGCGCAAGAGCGGCCTGCCGCGCTTCGACGATTCCCGCGCCATCGCCGAGGCGGAACGCCTGCTCGACTGGACCTGGCCGGCACTCCACGGCGCGCCGCCGCCGCCGCGCGCGGTCGACGATTTCCGCGCCGCCTGGCAGGCGGTGCTGCCGGCCTGGCGCGGCGTGCCGGAGACGCTGATCCTCTACGACTATCACGTCGACAACCTGATCTGGCGGCGCGACCGCGCCGGTGTCGCCGCCTGCGGCCTGCTCGATTTCCAGGACGGCGTGATCGGGCCGCTCAGCTTCGACCTGATGTCGCTCTTGCAGGACGTGCGCCGCGACGTGCCGGCGGCGCTTGCCGCGGCGATGATCGGGCGCTACCTCGCCGCCTTCCCCGGTCTCGACCGCGACGCCTTCGCCGCCTCCTACGCCGTCGGCGGAGCGCAGCGCAACGTGCGCATTCTCGGCACCTTCGTCCGCCTGTGGAAGCGCGACGGCAAGCCCGGTTACCTGCGCTGGATGCCGCGGGTCTGGCGCATGGTCGAGGCCAATCTCGCGCACCCCGCGCTGGCGCCGCTCGACGCCTGGTTCGCGGCGCATTTCCCGCCGCGCCTGCGCGCCGAGCCCTTGCCGGGGGCGCCGTGATGCCGGTGCCGCAGAGCGCCATGGTGCTGGCCGCCGGCCTCGGCCTGCGCCTGCGTCCCTTGACCGAGGCGCGGCCGAAGCCGCTGATCGAGGTCGCGGGCCGGGCGCTGATCGACCGTACGCTCGACCGGCTGGCCGCGGCCGGGGTCAGGCGCGCGGTGGTCAATCTCCATCATCGGGGCGACATGCTGCGCGCCCACCTGGCCGGCCGCCGCGAGCCCGAGGTCGTCTTCTCCGACGAGAGCGACCTCCTGCTCGAAACCGGCGGCGGCGTTGCCCACGCGCTGCCGCTGCTCGGCCCCGGCCCGTTCTATGTCGTCAACAGCGACATCATCTGGCGCGATGCCCACGTCGATTCGCTGGTCGCGCTGGCGCGGCGCTGGAACGACCGGGCTATGGACGCGCTGCTCCTGCTGATGCCGACGGTCGGCGCCATCGGCTATGCCGGCGCCGGCGACTTCGCGATGGCGCCCGACGGCCATCTCACGCGGCGCGACGAGCGCGTGGTTGCGCCCTTCGTCTTCACCGGCGTGCAGATCCTGCATCCGCGCCTCTTCGCCGGCTGCCCGCAAGGCCCGTTCTCGCTCAACCGCCTCTACGACCGCGCCGCCGAGAGCGAGCGCCTGTTCGGCCTGCGCCACCAGGGCGACTGGATGGACATCGGCACGCCCGAGGGTCTCGCGGCCGCGGAGCGGGCCCTCGGTGGCTGAGCGGCGGCCGGCGGTCTACTCGATCGCGGCGGGCACGCCCTTCGTCGACGCGCTCGCCGCGGGGCTTGCGCAGCGGCATGGCGGCGATCCGCTGGCGCTGAGCCGGGTCACGGTGCTGCTGCCGACGCGGCGCGCCTGCCGCGCGCTGCACGAGGCCTTCCTGCGCATTGGCGGCGGCGCGCCGCTGCTGCTGCCGGCGATCCGGCCGCTCGGCGACGTCGACGAGGACGAGCTCGTGCTCGCCGCCGCCACCCCCGGCGAGGGCTTCGTTTTGCCGCCGGCCATGCCGCCGCTGCGCCGCCTACTGCTGCTGACCCGGCTGATCCTGCAGGGGCCGGTGGCGAACGGCGACGCCGGCATGGCGGCTCGGCTCGCCGCGGCGCTGGCCGACCTGCTCGACAGCGTCGCCACCGAAGGCTTGAGCCTCGACGCGCTCGATGGCCTGGTGCCGGCCGAGCACGCCGCGCACTGGCAGGTGACGCTGGAATTCCTCGCCATCCTGCGCCGGGCCTGGCCGGCCCTGCTGGCCGAGGAAGGCCTGCTCGATCCGGGCGCGCGGCGGGTCCGCCTGATCGAGGCGCTGGCCGCGCGCTGGCGCGACGCACCGCCTGCCGACCCGGTCTATG
>CAYTWJ010000155.1:0-7807 GCA_964442055.1 uncultured Rhodospirillaceae bacterium
GCGAGGACTACGGCGAGGGCGCCTCGATCATCCAGGAGCGCAGCCACGCCTTCGCGATGAAGTCGCAGATGTGGCTGCTCGACCCGCGCCCCAACCTGCCGACCATCGTGCGCATGGTCGAGAAGGGCTTCGAGCTGTCCGAGGCGAGCCACACGCCGGTGATGCTCGAGTTGCGCATCCGCGCCTGCCACGTCCACGGCAGCTTCGCCTGCAAGGACAACCGCGCCCCGGCGCTGTCGCGCCGCCAGGCCATCGAGCGACCCGACTTCGACTTCGGCCGCATCTGCCTGCCGCCCGCGACCTACGCCCAGGAGAGGCACAAGGTCGAGGTCCGCTGGCCCGCTGCGGTGCGCTTCGTCCGCGAGCAGCGGCTGAACGAGCTGTTCGACGGGCCGCGCGGCGACGTCGGCATCGTCACCCAGGGCGGCATGTACAACGCCACCGTGCGGGCGCTGCAACAGCTCGGCCTGGCCGACGCCTTCGGCCGCTCGCAGATCCCGATCTACGTCCTCAACGTCACCTATCCGCTGATCCCGGAAGAGATCGTCGGCTTCTGCGCCGGCAAGCGGGCCGTGCTGGTCGTCGAGGAGGGCCAGCCCGCCTATATCGAGGACGCGCTCAATGCCATCCTGCGCAAAGCCGACCTGCAGACCGCCGTGGTCGGCAAGCAGGTGCTCCCCTTGGCCGGCGAATATACCGGCGAGGTGATGCTGACGGGCATGGCGCGCTTCGTCGAGGGCGCGGTGCCGGCGGGCGTCGACCTGGCGCGCGTCGGCGCCGTGCACGACCGGCTGACGGCGCCGAAGCGGCGCGCCGCCGAGATGCTCGGCGCGCCGGTGCCGACGCGGCCGCCCGGCTTCTGCGTCGGCTGCCCCGAGCGCCCCGTCTTCAGCGCCATGAGGATCGCGGAGCGCGACCTCGGGCCGCTGCATGTCAGCGCCGACATCGGCTGTCATACCTTCTCCGCGCTGCCGCCGTTCAACATCGGCAACACGGTGCTGGGCTACGGCCTCGGCCTCGCCTCGTCGGCCGGGCTCGCCCCGAACTTCGCCAAGCGCGTGGTCAGCATCATGGGCGACGGCGGCTTCTGGCACAACGGCCTGACCTCGGGCGTCGCCAACGCCGTGTTCAACCGCGACGACGGCGTGCTGGTGATCATGAAGAACGGCTACACCTCGGCCACCGGCACGCAGAACATTCCCTCCTCGGGCCGCAACATGCGCGGCGAGCGCAGTGACATGTCGATCGAGAAGGCGCTCAAGGGCCTCGGCGTGGGCTGGCTGCGCGTCGTGCGCAGCTATAGCGTGGCTTCGATGGCGCGCACGCTGAAGGAGGCGATGACCACGGCGCAAGTGGGCCTCAAGGTGATCATCGCCGACGGCGAATGCCAGCTCGAGCGCCAGCGGCGCATCCGGCCGCAGGTCGCCGAGGCGCTGGCCGCCGGCGAGCGCGTGCTGCGCACCCGCTTCGGCGTCGACGAGGACGTCTGCACCGGCGACCATTCCTGCATCCGCCTCTCGGGCTGTCCGTCGCTGACCGTCAAGCCGAACCCCGACCCGCTGCGCACCGACCCGGTCGCCCATGTCAACCAGGGCTGCGTCGGCTGCGGGTTGTGCGGCGAGGTGGCGCACGCGGCGGTGCTCTGCCCGTCGTTCTTCCGCGCCGAGATCGTGCAGAACCCCAACATCTTCGATCGCTGGCTCGAGCGGCTGCGGCGCGCGGTCATCGCCCGCCTCGGCGGCGGACCGCGCGAGGCGGCGGCATGAGCGGCGTGCCCGAGCGGCCGCTCGGCATCCTCGTCGCCGCGCTGGGCGGCGAGGGCGGCGGCGTGCTGGCCGACTGGCTGGTCTCGGCGGCGACGGCGGCCGGCTACCCGGTGCAGAGCACGTCGATTCCCGGCGTCGCCCAGCGCACCGGCGCCACCACCTACTATCTCGAGCTCTATCCGGCTCGGCGTGACGCGCTCGGCGGACGCGAGCCGCTGCTGGCGCTGACGCCGAGCCCGGGCAATGTCGACGTGATGGTGGCCTCGGAGCTGATCGAGGCGGGGCGGGCGCTGCAGAACGGTTACGTCACGCCCGACCGCACGACGCTGATTGCCTCGACCCACCGCATCTATGCGATCGCCGAGAAGAGCGCGATGGGCGACGGCCGCTTCGACGCGGCGCGCGTGCGCCGGGCGGCCGAGGCGCTCGCCCGGCGCGCCGTGCTCTTCGACATGGAGCGGCTGACGCGCCAAAGCGGCACGGTGATCAGCGCGGTGCTGTTCGGCGCGATCGCCGGCTCGGGCGCGCTGCCGCTGCCGCGCGATCTGTGCGAGCGGGCGATCCGCGAATCCGGCAAGGGGGCCGAAGCGTCATTGCGTGGCTTCGCCGCCGGCTTTGCCGCCGCGGCGGGTGCGGCGACGCCGGCCGAGGACGCGGCGGTCGCGGCGGCGGTGCCGGCGGCAGCCCGGGTGCGGCGCGATTTCCCGTCCGCCACGCACGACGTGCTCGAGCGCGGCGTCGCCCGCCTCGCCGACTATCAGGACGCGGCCTATGCCGAGCTCTATCTCGACCGGCTGGCATCGGTGCTCGAGGCCGAGCGGGGCAGGGGCGCCGACGCCTTTCCGCTGACCGTCGAGACCGGGCGGCAGCTCGCGCTCTGGATGAGCTATGAGGACGTCGTCCGCGTCGCCGAGCTGAAGAGCCGCGGCGAGCGCTTCGACCGCGTCCGCCGCGAGGTCGGCGCCAAGGCGCACGAGCCGGTCGCGGTGACCGAGTTCCTCAAGCCCGGCCTCGACGAGGTCTGCTCGCTGCTGCCGCCGGCGCTGGCCGGTCGCATCCTGGCCTTTGCCGAGCGCCGCGGCTGGCGCGACCGGCTGAACGTCGGGCTGCAAGTCAGGACCACGACGGTGACCGGCTACCTGATGCTGCGGGCGCTGGCCCGGCTCAAGGCCTGGCGGCGGCGCAGCTCGCGTTTTGCCGACGAGCAGGGGCTGATCGAGCGCTGGCTCGCCGCCATCCGCCGCGCCGCCGGCGAGGACATTGCCCTGGCTCTCGAGATCTCCGCCTGCGCGCGCCTGATCAAGGGCTATGGCGAGACGCATCGGCGCGGGAGCGGCAACTTCCGCCGCATCTTGGATGCGCTGGTCGACGGCGAGGGCGGGCGCCTCGCACCGCAGGCGCGCGCGGCGGCGGTGCGCCGGGCGCGCGAGGCGGCGCTGGCCGATCCGGAGGGGCGTGGCCTCGCCGACGCGCTGGCGGCGGCGGTCTTCGCGCCGCCCAGCCCGCCCGCCAACGCGCCCGAAGCGACGCATGCCGAATCCCGGCTCGCGCAAGCCGGCAGATAGATCAACCAAGGGGCTTCCAGGGGAGGAAATTCAGCCATGGACGTGCGGAGATCGATGTTGCTTGCCCTCGCCGCCGGCGCGCTCGGCCTGCTGGCCGGCACGGCCGGCGCCGCCGAGGTGACGCTGAAGGCGGCGAGCGGTTTCGCCGAGAAGACCAATTTCTCGAAAATGTTCGAAGCGTTCATCGCCAAGGTGAACGCCGACGCCAAGGGGCTGGTGCAGATCAACTATGTCGGCGGCGGCGAGAAGGTGATGAACCCCTTCGAGCTCGGCAACGCCGTCCGCGGCGGCGTCGTCGATATCGGCAACCTGCCGGGCGCGTTCTATACCAACGTCATGCCCGAGGCCGACGCCCTCAAGATGACCGACAAGACGGTGACCGCGCTCAAGGCCAGCGGCGCCTACGACCATCTCAACAAGCTGCACAACGAGAAGGTCAACGCCGTCCTGCTCGGCCGGCAGAAGACAAAGGTGCCGTTCCATCTCTATCTCAACAAGCCAATCGACAAGATGGACCTCGGCGGGCTGAAGATCCGCGTCACGCCGATCTACAACGCCTTCTTCGCCTCGCTCGGGGCGACGACGGTGCGCACCGCGCCGGGCGAGGTCTATACGGCGCTCGAACGCGGCGTCGTCGACGGCTACGGCTGGCCGATCCAGGGCATTTTCGATCTCGGCTGGCACGAGGTGACCAAGTACCGCGTCGATCCGGCCTTCTATTCCTCGGCGGTCGAGGTTCTGGTCAACCTGACGACCTGGAACAAGCTCGACGGCAAGCAGAAGGAGGCGCTGGCCAAGGCCGCCGCCTGGATGGAGCAGCAGAGCGACGCCGAGGACGCGGCGCTCAACGCCGCCGAGGCCAAGCGCCAGGCCGACCGCGGCATCAAGGTGATCGCCTTCACCGGCGACCAGGCCAGGCAATATCTGGCCAAGGCCGATGCCTCGGCCTGGGAAGCGATCAACAAGACCAGCCCGCAGCACGGGCCCAGGCTGCGCGAGTTGCTGGCAAAGTAGCCGGCCACAGGCGTGTCACGCCGGCCCGGCAGGCGCTGCCCGGGCCGGCGGCTCCGTCCGGATCGCATATATCATGTCCTTTCTCGCGCCGGCCTTCGCGCGCCTGATCGACGCTTGCGGGGCCACGGCCGGCGCGATCTTCGCCGCCGTCGCGCTGCTGGTCACCGCCGATGTGGTGCTGCGCAACCTCGGGCTCGGCAACCTGCCGTGGCTGCTCGAGTTCGCCGAGTACGCGATGCCGCTCGCCACCTTCCTGACCGCGCCGTGGCTGCTCCGCCGTGGCGAGCATGTCCGCATCGACATGCTGGCGGCCAGCCTGCCCAGGCCCGCCGCGCGGGCGCTCGACGCGGCCACCGCCGGGATCGGCGCGGCGATCGCCGTCGCGCTCGCCATCTACGGGGCGCGTGCGGCGGTCGATTCCTGGCAGACCGGCGCGCTGGTCATCAAGCAGCTGATCATCCCCGAATGGTGGCTCCTGGTGCCGATGCCGCTCTCTATGGCGCTCCTTGCCGTCGTCTTCGTGCAGCGGATCGCGGCCATCGTCGGCGGCGACGCGCGATGAGCTGGGAGCTCTCTCTGGGGCTGCTGCTCGGCGGCCTGGCCCTGCTGCTCGGAGCCGGGCTGCCGGTGGCCTTCGCCTTCCTCGGCGTCAACATCGTCGGCGCCTACGTCTTCCTCGGCGGCGAGGCGGGGCTGCAGCAGCTCACCCGCAATGCCGTCGCCTCGGTGACCAGCTTCTCGCTGACCCCGATCCCGTTCTTTATCCTGATGGGCGAGGTCCTGTTCCACACCGGGGTCGCGCTCAGGGCGATCGACGCCGTCGAGCGCATGATCCAGCGCGTTCCCGGGCGCCTCGCGGTGGTCGCCGTGGTCGCCGGGACGATATTCTCGGCGATATCGGGCTCGACCATCGCCACCACCGCCATGCTCGGCAGCCTGCTGCTGCCCGAGATGCTCAGGCGCGGCTACCACCCGGGCATGGCGATGGGGCCGATCATGGCGATCGGCGGCGTCGACATGCTGATCCCGCCGTCGGCGCTGACCGTGCTGCTCGGCAGCCTGGCCGGCATCTCGATCACCCAGCTGCTGATCGCCGGCATCGTGCCCGGCATGGTGCTGAGCGCCATGTTCGTCGGCTACATCATGCTGCGCGCCCATTTCGATCCGGCGCTGGCGCCGCGCGACGAATACGAGCCGGTGCATGGCTGGGCGCGCTGGCGGCCGCTGCTGGTCTACGTGCTGCCGCTGGTGGCGATCTTCGCCGTCGTCGTCGGCTCGATGTCGGCCGGCTGGGCGACGCCGACCGAGGCGGCGGCGCTCGGGGGGACGGCGACGGTGGCGGCCGCCGGCTGCTACCGCGCGCTGACCTTCGACAACCTGCGCCGGGCGCTGCTCGGCACGGCGGCGATCTCGGGCACCATCCTGTTCATCATCGTCGGCGCCATCACCTTCGCCCAGATCCTCGCCTTCTCCGGCGCCACCAACGGGCTGGTGCAGCTGGTCATCGGCCAGGAGCTGCCACCGATGGCGGTGCTGGTCGGCATGCTGCTGGTCCTGCTGGCGCTGGGCTGCGTCGTCGACCAGGTGAGCATGATGCTGATCACGCTGCCCTTCTTCATGCCGCTGGTGCAGAAGCTCGGCTTCGACGCGGTCTGGTTCGGCGTGATGTTCCTGATCTGCATGCAGCTCGGCCTGCTGACGCCGCCATTCGGGCTGCTGCTCTTCACCATGAAGGGCGTGGCGCCGGCGCATGTCGGAATGCGCCAGATCTTTACCGCGGTGACGCCTTACGTCGTCCTCGGCCTGGTCATGCTGGCGCTGGTACTGGTCTTTCCGCCGCTGGCTACCTGGCTGCCGGCGCTGATGTTCCGCTGAAGCGGCCCGAGTTGTCGCCTCGCGCGGCCGCCGATAGACTGCGCACCGTTTTGGCCGGCCATCGAACCATCGACCCATGAGGCGCCCCCGCCTTGCTCTGCGGAAGCGGGCCGCGTTCGGCCTTGGCGCCGCGCTCGCGCTGCTCGCGGCCTGCGCGCCGGCGCCGAGACCGCCGGCGCTGCCGCCCCCCGTGGCGCCGCCCGTCGTGCCGGCGCCCGCGCCGGAAGCCGAGGACACGCTGATCGGCCCGACCGGCGGGCGCCTCGTCGTCGACGCCATGGAATATCCGTGGAGCGCGCTTGGCCGGCTCAACGCCGGCGGCCGCGCCTTCTGCACCGGCGTGCTGATCGGCCCGCGCCATGTCCTGACCACGGCCCGCTGCGTCTACAACGCGGTCGAGGGCCGATGGTGGACGGCGCGCGAAATGCATTTCGTCGCCGGCTACCAGCGCGACCATGTGCTGATCGACGCGCCGGTGGCGCGCGTCACCGCGGCGCCGGAATTCCGCCCGGGCGGCGCGACCACGCTCGGCGGCGTGCAGACCGATTGGGCGCTGCTCGAGCTGGTGCGCCCGATCGGCGAGGAGGCCGGCTGGCTCGGCGTGCAGTGGCTGGTGGCCGACGCGGTCGCCGGCATCGACCGCGGCGAGGGCTATCTGCTCGAGGCTGGCTATCGCTCCCAGTTCGCGCATGCCGTCACCGCCAATGTCGGCTGCATCCGCCGCGGCCAGAGCTGTGCCGGTGGCGCCGACTTCGTCGGTCTGACGACGCTGGCTTTCGTCGGCGGCGAGATGCGCGTCGTGCCGAGCCAGTTGCGGCGGCCGAGCCTCGCGGCCCTTGCTGCCGGCGACTCCCTCTACGCGGCGCTCGAGGCGGCCGGACTGAACGGCAACGGCGGGCGCGGGCCGCGCGCCCGCAGCGCTGCCGCCGCCGTGCCGGTCAAGGCGATCGACCACCTGCTGCGAACGCTGGGCTATTGGCAAGGGCGTGACGGCACCGTCGAGGCGCGGCGCGCGGCGGCGATCCGCGCCTTCGAGCACGAGGCCGGCCTGCCGCCGACGGGCGTCGCCACGGTGGCAACGCTCGGCCATCTGATCGACGCGCTGACACGCCAGCCGCGCCTCCTGACGCTGAACGGCCATGCGCGGCCCTCGCGCTGAGCGGAAACGGTTGAGCGCCGCCTGCGCGCGTGCGATGCCAGCCTGGGCCGGCGTCGTCGCCGTCGCGGCGATCCTGCTGGGGGCGATGCCGGCGGCCGCACCGCCGCTGCGAGCCAACGAGGCGGGCTATGCCGAGGCTGCGCGCCGCTACCGCCAGCTTGCCGACGCCGGCGATGTCCGCGCCCAATACTATCTCGGCTATCTCTACGAGACAGGGCAAGGGATCGCCGCCGATCCGGCGCAGGCCGTGCTGTGGTATGCCAAGGCGGCGCAGCAGGACGACCGCGACGCCCAGTTCCGCCTGGCCCGCCTGCTCGAGGCGGGGAACGGGTTGGCGGCCAATCCGGCTGCGGCGGCGAAATGGTACGAGGCCGCGGCCCGGCAGGGATTGGCGGCGGCGCAGCTCAGCCTGGCGCTTCTCCACGACG
>CAYTWJ010000156.1:0-7796 GCA_964442055.1 uncultured Rhodospirillaceae bacterium
GGCCGAGAACCTGCGCCAAGTGCTGACCTACGAGCTCGACCGGCTGACCCCGTTCCGGCGCGACGAGGTGGTGTTCGACCAGCGCATCGTCGAGCGCGACGCCGCGGGCAGGATCCTGGTCGAGCTCACGCTGGTGCCCAAGGCGCAGGTCGATCGCGCGCTGCGCGTCGCGGCGAGCCTCGGCCTCGGCGCCGAGGTGGTCGAGGTTGCCGCCGAGCGGGAAGGCGAGCCGCCGTCGGGCAACCTGCTCGCCGGGTCGCGGGTCGAAGGCCGCGGCCGGCCGCTGGCCGCGGCGGCGGCGCTGCTGGCGGCGGCGGTGCTCGCCGCGGTGGCGGTATGGCTGCCGCTCCAGCGCCAGGGCGAGCTCGCGGCGGCGCTCGCCCAGCAGGTCGCCGAGGCGCGCAAGCAGGCCGCGGCGGCGGCGAAGATCGAGCGCGAGATCGAGGCGCTTGCGCGCGAGCAGACCTTCGTTCTTGCCCGCAAGCAGAAGAGCTATGCCGCGGTCGACGTGCTCAACGAACTGACCAGGCTGCTGCCCGACGACACCCACCTGTCGCAGTGGTCGCTCAACGGCAACCAGCTGCAGATCGGCGGCCTCGCCAGCTCGGCCTCGAACGTCATCGCGCTGCTCGAGCAGTCGCCGCTGTTCGAGAAGGCGCAGTTCCGCTCGCCGGTGACCCAGGATCCGCGCCTCGGGCGCGAGCGCTTCCAGGTCTCCGGCGAGGTGGTCGCGCGGCCGGCGCCATGATGGAATCGCTCTCCCCGCCGGTCCGCCGCCTCGTCGCGCTGGCGCTGCTCGCGGCGGTGATCCTGGCGGTCTGGGGCTACGTCGTGGCGCCGGTCGTCGCCGGCTACCGCGAGGCGGCCGAGAGCATCGCGCAGTCGCGCCAGCAGCTGGCGCAATACCGCCGCATCGCCGCGCGTGCGCCCCAGCTCCAGGCCGAGCTCGACCGCCTGCGCCAGGGCGAGCTGTCGCGCGTCGGCCTGCTCGAGGGCGACAAGGACACGCTGGTCGTCGCCGAGCTGCAGAACCGGATCAAGACGCTGGCCGAGGCCAGCGGCGGCGAGCTGCGCAGCCTGCAGGCGCTGCCCGTGCGCGACGAGGAGCACCTGCGCCAGATCACGGTGCGCGCCCATCTTTCCTTCGGCGAGGAAGGCCTGCTGCAGGTCCTGCACGCGCTGGAATCGAGCCGGCCCTATCTGTTCATCGACAATGTCGACGTGCGCAGCCGCACCACCCGGCCGCGCCGGGCGCCGAACCAGCCCGAGGCGCCGGCCGGGATCGCGCTCGAAGCGCGCTTCGACGTCATCGGCTACATGCGCGGGCGCACGCCATGAGCGCGCGCCGCCGCACGCCCCTGCCATTGCTGCTGTTGCTGGTCGGCCTGGCGGGGGCAGCCCTCAGCTACGTGCTGTCGTCGGCGCCGCTCGATCTCGGCGACGAGGATCCGGCGGCGGCGCCGGCCCGCCCGGCCGGGCGCCAGGCCGCGCCGCCGCAAGCCGCCTTCACCCTGCCGCCGCTCGGCGACTACGCCGAGGTCGGGGCGCGGCCGCTGTTCTCGCCGACCCGGCGCCCGGCGCCGCCCGACGAGGCCCCGGCCGCCGAGCGGCGCATGACCGAAATGGTGCTCACCGGCGTCGTGATGTCGCCGCGCGAGCGCTTCGCCATCGTCCAGTACGGCACGCCGCCGGTGCTGCAGCGGGTGAGCGAGGGGCAGGAGGTGCAAGGCTGGACGGTGCAAACGATCCATGCCGACCATGTCGTGCTGAAAAGCGGCGACCTCACCCAGACCGTGCGCTTCCAGGACAAGTTGCCGCCGCGTCCCGGCCAGCCGGCCGGCCGGCGGCCGCCAGCCCCCACGACTCCGGCCCGTCCGCCCGGCGCGCCGGCGCCCCAGGCGAATTGAGGGAAAACGGGTGCCGTGCGGCGGCGGCTGAATTGCCTGCCCCTCTTGTGTAATAATCGGCGGCGATGATGGGGGATTGGCGCGCGGGGTCGGCAGAAGCGATGGCGTCGGCTTGGCGCAACCGGGTTGTTCGGGGAGGGGGCATGCGTCCGAGTGCTCTGGCCTTGGCGCTTGCGGCCGCGGGGCTACTACCCGCCGCCTGCGCCGACATGGGCCCGTACGAGCCGCGGCCGACGCGGGCGAGCGAACTCGGCGCGCCGTCATTGCCCAGCGCGAGCGGGCCGATCGAAACGACGCCGGTGCCCAAGTCGGGCGCCGTCGTGATCGGCGAGGCCGGCCGGCCGGGTCCCACGCGGCCCGAGACCGAGCGCGCGACCGCCCCGCTGATCGCCGGCCAGGCGCCCACGCCGCTGGCGCCGGCACTGCGCCCCGGCCCGCCGGGCGAAGGCGACATCACCCTCAATTTCGTCAATGCCGACGTGCGCGAGGTGGTGCGCGCCGTGCTCGGCGATATCCTCAATGTCAACTACGTCATCGACCCGCGCGTGCAGGGCACGATCACCGTGCAGACCAACCGGCCGCTGCCGCGCGCGGCGGTGCTGCCGACCTTCCAGCAGGTGCTGCGCACCAGCGGCATGGATCTGGTCGAGGTCGACGGGCTCTATCGCATCGTGCCGCTCGAGGGCGCGGCGCGCGCCGCCGGCCAGGAGGGCCAGCCGGCGCGGGCGGTGGCGGCGGGGCCGGCGGCGCGGGTGGTGCCGCTGCGCTACGCCTCGGCGGCCGAGGTCAAGAAGGTGCTCGAGCCGCTGGTCTCGCCGGGCGGGGCGATCCGCGCCGATACGACGCGTAACGTGCTGGTCATCTCGGGCAACCCGGAAGAGCTCGGCAGCCTGGTCCAGCTGGCCCAGCTTTTCGACGTCGACTGGCTCGCCGGCACCTCGTTCGGCCTCTATCCGCTGGAGACGGCGCGGGCGAAGTCGATGGTCGGCGATCTCGAGCGGGTATTCGGCGACCCGGCGGAAGGCGCGGCGGCGGGCGTGCTGCGCTTCATCCCGATCGAGCGCATGAACGCGGTGCTGGTGCTGTCGACCCAGCCCGCCTATCTCGCCAAGGCGCAGGAATGGATCAGCCGCCTCGATCGCGGCAGCGACGAGGAGACGCTCAAGCTGCACGTCTACTACGTCCAGAACAGCCGCGCCGCGGATCTCGCCGCGGTGCTCGGCGAGCTGTTCGGCAGCCGGGTGCAGCGCGGGCTCGGGGCCTTGACCGCGCCCGGGCTGGCGGCCGGCGATATCCGTTCGCCCGGCTTCTCGCTCGGCCAGGCCGGGCGCGCCGGCGCCGGCGCCGCGACCGGCGCGACCGGCGGCACCGTCACGGCGATGACCGGCACCCCCACCACCGGGGCGGCCGCCGATACGCGCCGCACCGGCACGGCGGCGCGCACGCCGGCGGGCGCCGCCGCCGGCGGCACCGGCCTGGGCCTCGGTGCGGGCCTGGGTGCCGGGCTGGGTGCCGGCCTGGGCGCCGATGCGGCCGGCCGCGATCGCGAGGCGCCGGCGATCCGCATCATCGCCGACGAGAAGAACAATGCCGTGGTCATCTACGCGACGCCGCGCGACTACCGCATGGTCGAGGCGGCGCTGAAGCAGCTCGACATCGTGCCGCTGCAGGTGCTGATCGAGGCGACGATCGCCGAGGTGACGCTCAACGACGCCTTGAAATACGGCTTGCAGTGGTTCTTCAAGTTCGGCGCCAACTCGCTGACGCTCTCCAGCAACGAGCTCGGCACCGTGAACCCGATCTTTCCCGGCTTCAATTACGTGCTCAGCGGCGCCGAGACCAGGGCCGTGCTCAACGCGCTTTCCGACATCACCGAAGTCAACGTGGTGTCGTCGCCGCAGCTCATGGTGCTCGACCACCAGACCGCGCTGCTGCAGGTCGGCGACCAGGTGCCGATCGCCGTGCAGCAGGCGCGCTCGACGATCGATCCCGACGCGCCGCTGGTCAACACGGTCGATTACCGCGACACCGGGGTGATCCTGCGCGTCACGCCGCGGGTCAACAACAACGGCCTCGTCATCCTCGAGGTCGAGCAGGAAGTCAGCGACGTCGCCCAGACCCGGTCGTCGAACATCGATTCGCCGACCATCGCCCAGCGCCGCGTCGCCAGCACGGTGGCGGTGCAGGGCGGCGAGACGGTGGCGCTCGGCGGGCTGATCCGCGACAATCGCACGCGCGGACGCGCCGGCCTGCCGCTGCTCTCCGATATCCCGGTGCTCGGCGCGCTCTTCTCGAGCCGCGAGATCACCACCGCGCGCACCGAGCTCCTGGTGCTGATCTCGCCGCGCGTCGTGCGCAATCCCGAGGAGGCGCGCCGTGTCACCGACGAACTGCGCGAGCGGCTGACGACGCTCAAACCCCGCATGGGCACCCGCTAGGCAGGCTTGCCGGGCGCGGCCCGGCGCGAGGCATCGCGGCCATGTACGAGGCGTATTTCGGCATTACCGAGCGGCCGTTCTCGCTCACGCCCGATCCGGGCTACCTGTTCATGAGCGAGAAGCACCAGGCGGCGCTGGCGCACCTGCTCTACGGCGTGCGCAGCAACGGCGGCTTCGTCGTGCTGACCGGCGAGGTCGGCACCGGCAAGACCACGCTCTGCCGCTGCCTGCTCGAGCAATTGCCCGACAATGTCGACCTTGCGCTCTGCCTCAACCCGCGGCTCAGCGACACCGAGCTCCTGGCCACGATCTGCGACGAGCTCGGCATCGCCCGCCCCGCCGAGGGGGCGAGCGTCAAGGACCTGGTCGACCGCCTCAACCGCCACCTGCTGGCCGGCCACGCGGCGGGGCGCGACACCGTCCTGGTGATCGACGAGGCGCAGAACCTCGCGCCCGGCGTGCTCGAGCAGATCCGCCTGCTCACCAATCTCGAGACGGCAAAGCGCAAGCTCCTGCAGGTGATCCTGATCGGCCAGCCCGAGCTCAACGATCTGCTCGCCCGGCCCGAGCTGCGCCAGCTCGCCCAGCGCATCAGCGCACGCTACCACCTGGCGCCGCTCGCTCCGGCCGAAACCGCCGGGCTGGTGCGCCATCGGCTGCAGGTCGCCGGCCTGACACAGGCGGTCTTCGACCAGGGCGCGCTGGCCGAGCTGCACCGCCAGTCGGGCGGCGTGCCGCGGCTGATCAACCTGATTGCCGACCGCAGCCTGCTCGGCGCCTATGTCGCCGAGACCAGGGCCGTCAACCGCAAGCTCGTGCGCCGCGCGGCGGCCGAGCTGCGCGGGCCGGCACGCGACGCGGCGGGCGGCGGCGCGCGGCCGCGGCCGCGGCGCTGGGCGGCGGCGGTGCTGGCGGCCTTCGTCGTCGCGGCGTTGATCGTCGCCGTCCAGCTCCTGCGCCGCGACGGCGCGCCGACCGAGCAGGTCACCGTCGCCGCGCCGGCCGTTGCCGACATGCCGTCGCCGCCGGCTCCGCCGGAGCCCGCCGCATTCGCCGCCGCGACGGCGGCGCCCGCGCCGGCTCTGCCGCCGGTCAGCGCGCCACCGACCCATGCCGACATGCTGGCGGCGGGGGCGAGCGAGGAAACGGCGTCGAACGCGCTCTTCCGCCTCTGGCAGCGCGAGCGCGCGGCGCTGCCCGGCGGCGGCGATTGCGCCAAGGCCGCGGCGGCCGGGCTCGCCTGCCTCGACGGCGAGGCCGACCTGGCCCGTCTCGCCGCGCTCGACCGGCCGGCGATCCTGCTGCTCGCCGGCGCCGACGGCCGGGCGCTGCCGGTCCTGCTGGTCGCGCTCGCGGGCGAGACGGCGCGCCTCGACATCGGTGACCGCGAGTTGGCCGCCAGCCGGGCCGAACTCGAGAAAATGTGGCCGGGCCGCTTCCGGCTGCTCTGGCAGCCGCCGTTTCCGGCACCCCGCCTGCTGCGGCAGGGCATGCGCGGTGCCGACATCGCCTGGCTGCGCCGCCGGCTCGCCGCGCTCGACGGCGACGGCGAGGGCGGCGCCGAGGGTCCGCGCGACCTTTACGACGCCTCGCTCAAGCGCCGGGTCGTCGCGTTCCAGCGCGCCAGCGGGCTCGCGGCCGACGGCGTGATCGGGCCGTGGACGCTGGCGATGCTCGCCGCCGCCGAAGCGGCCGGGCCGCACCTTTCCGACGCGGTGCCGGGCGCGGCCCGGGCGGAGCGCTGACCGGCATGTCGATCATCCTCGACGCCCTGCGCAAGTCCGAACGGGACCGCCAGCTTGGCGCGGCGCCGACGATCGAGCCGCTGCCACTGGTCCCGCCACCACCGGCGCGCCGGGTTTGGCCTTGGCTCGCCGCCGCCGCCATCGCGGCCAATGTCGGCGCACTGGCCGCCGTCGTCGCCATGTGGCCGCCGGGCGAGCGGACGGCGCCGGCGCCGCCGGCTGCCGCACCCGCGCCGGTCGATCCGGCGGCAAGACAGCAGCCCGACCCGCCGGCAGCGGCGAAGAGCGAGCCGCTGCGCCCGTCGCCTGCGGTCGCGGCGCCGCCGGCGCTTCAGCCAACGCCGCGCGCCGAGCCGCCGCCCATGGCGCCCGTCGAGAGGCCGCGCGCGGTCGAGGTGCCGGCGCGCCCGCCGCGGCCGGCACCCGACCCCGAGGCGCCGGCCAAACCCCGAGCCTCGGCGCCGGCGCCCGAGCGGCCTATCGCCGCGGTGCCAGCCAAGCCAGCGCCCGAGGCCACGGAAGCCCCGCCAGCGAGCGGGCCGCTGCGGCCGCTGCCCTATTTGCAGGACTTGCCGCGCAGCTTGCGGGCCGGCGTGCCGGCGCTGCAGATTCAGGTCCATGTCTTCGACCCCGACCCGCGGAGGGCCTTCGTGCTGACCAATCTCGGCAAGGTCTATGCCGGCGATCGCCTGGCCGACGGCCTGACGCTGGAAGAGGTCACGCGCAGCGGCGCGGTCTTGAGCTGGCGCGGCACCCGCTTCCAGGTCGGCAGCCGCCACCCCTTTGACTGATGATCGGCGAATGACGGCCGGCGCCGGCCGCCAGCGCGGCTTCGCGCTGCTCGCCGTGCTGTGGATCTCGGTCCTGCTCGGGCTTCTTGCCGCCGGCCTGCTGGCCGAGACCGCAACGGAAACGCGGCTCGCCCGCAACCTGGTCGAAGGGGCGAAGGCGCGGGCGTTGGCGGAAGCGGGCGTGGCGCTGGCGCTGCAGCGGCTGGCCGGCGGCGAGGAGGCCGAGGCCCTGGTGCCCGACGGGCGCGCCTATCCCTTCGCCTACGGCGAGGGCGCGATCGTCGTCTCGGTGCAGGACGAGGGCGGCAAGATCAACCTGAACCAGGCCGCGCCTGACCTGCTGGCCGCGCTGTTCCTCGCCCTCGGCGCCGACGAGGAGCTGGCTCGCCGCCTCGCCGACGCGGTGGTCGACTGGCGCGACGCCGACGCCGTGCGCGGCCCCGCCGGCGCCGAGGAGGCGGACTACCTTGCCGCCGGGCTGGGCTGGTTGCCGCGCAACGCGCCGTTCCAGGCTATCGACGAGCTGCGCCTGGTCATCGGCATGCCGGCGGCGCTGGCGGCGCGGGCGGCGCCGCTGGTCACCGTCCATTCGCGCAGCGAGCGCGTCGATCCGATGACCGCGCCCGCCGCCGTGCTACTGGCGCTCCCCGGCGCGCGGCCGGCCGAGGTCGAGGCCTGGCTCGTCCGCCGCGCCGCGCTGGCCGAAGCGCCGCCGGCGCCCACCGCGCCCACCGCGCCCGCCCGCTCGCCGCGCGCCGGTCGCGGCCGCGTCGCCGAGACGCCGCCCTTCGGCGAAGACTATCTGCGCGTCAGCAGCCGGCGCGACACCTTCACCATCCGCGCCGAGGCGAGAACCGCCGGCGGCGCCGGCGCCGCGCTCGAGGCGCTGGTGCGCATGCAGCGCGGGCAGGAGGC
>CAYTWJ010000157.1:0-7736 GCA_964442055.1 uncultured Rhodospirillaceae bacterium
GGAGGCGAGGCCGATGCCCGAGGCGCCGCCGGTGACGAGCGCCGTCTTGCCCGAGAGATCCGCGGTGATCATGTGCTCTCCGATCGTTGCGTCGAGCGCACCATAGCAAGCGCGCCGGCCGCCGCCAGCGGATTGCGCGCGGCGCTCGCCTCAGGCAGCTTTGGCCTCCGTTGACGAAGCAAGGGCCGGTGACAATGAAGGCGGTCGAGATTGCCGAGCTCGGCGGTCCCGAAGTGTTGCATCAGGTGGAACTGCCGCGGCCCGAGCCGCGCCGCGGCGAGATTCTGGTGCGCCTGCGGGCGATCGGCGTGAACTTCGTCGACACCCAGCAGCGGCGCGGCTTCCCCGCCTGGTACCGGCAGCCGCTGCCTTTCGTGCCCGGCTTCGAGGGTGCGGGCGAGGTGGCGGCGCTGGGCGAGGGTGTCGATGCCTTCGCGCCGGGCGACCGCATCGCCTATACCGGCCCCTTCGGCGCCTATGCCGAATACGCCGCGGTGCCGGCCGCCCTGGCGGTGGCGCTGCCGGCGGCGATTGCCGACGACATCGGCGCCGCGGCGATGGTTCAGGGGATCACGGCGCATTATCTCGTGCATGATTGCGGCCGCGTCGGCGCGCGAGCTCGGCGCCGACCACATGGTCGATGCCTCGCGTGAGGACTGGGCCGGCGCGGTGCGCGCCATCGCCGGCTTCCCCGGCTTCGCCGCGGTCTACGACTCGATCGGCCAGGCGACCTTCGAGGCCGGGCTCGCGCTGCTGCGCCGGCGCGGCGCGATGGTGGTCTTTGGTGCCGCCAGCGGCCCGGTGCCGCCCTTCGACATCAACCGCCTCAATCCGATGGGTTCGCTCGTGCTGATGCGGCCGAACATCCGCGACTTCATCGCCAGCCGCGCCGAGTTGCTGGCGCGCGCCAACGCCGTCTTCGCGGCGATCCTGGGCGGCGCGCTGAAGGTGCGCATCGGCGGGCGCTTCCCGCTGGCCGAGGCGGCGGTGGCGCATGCCGCGCTCGAAGGGCGGCAAAGCCTCGGCAAACTGATCCTGCAACCCTGACTTGCCGCACCGCTTGTTTCCCGCTCCCGGACAACTAGCCTAGTATGCGGCGCGCGGCACGCGCCGCGAGGGGGACGTGATGACCAGCCTGGCCCTGGGTCTCGATGTCGGCGGCACCTTCACCGATGTGGTGATTGCCGATGCCGCCTCCGGCCGGCTGTGGACGACCAAGACCCCGTCGACGCCGGCCGATCCGTGCGTGGGCTTCTTCGCCGGCGTCGAGAAGGTGCTGGACCTGGCGGCGGCGGCGCCGGCCGACGTGGCGACGGTGTTCCACGGCTCGACGGTGGCGACCAACGCCATCCTCGAAGGCAAGGGCGCGCGCACCGGCATGATCGTCACCGCCGGCTTCAAGTACGTGCTCGAGATCGGCCGCCACGACATCCCGCGCAAGGAGAACCTCTATTCCTGGGTCAAGCCGAAGCGACCGGTGCCGCCGCGCCTGATCATGGAGGTGCCCGAGCGGGTGCTGCTCGACGGCGGCGTCGAGCGGCCGCTCGACGAGGCCGCGTGCCGCGAGGCGGCGCGCCGCCTGCGCGCGCTCGGCGTCGAGGCGGTGGCGATCGTCTTCCTGCACGCCTACGCCAACCCGGCGCACGAGCGGCGCGCGGCCGAGATCGTGCGCGAGGAATTCCCCGCCGCGCAGGTCGCGGTGTCGAGCGACGTGCTGCCGGTGTTCCGCGAATACGAGCGCTCGATGACCACCGTGCTCAACGCCTATGTCCAGCCGCTGGTCAGCCGCTATGTCGGCCGGCTCAAGGGCGGGCTCGAGCGGCGCGGCCTGGCGGCGCCGCTGTTCGTCATGAAGTCGAACGGCGGCGTCTTCGGGCCCGCCCAGGCCGGACGCCAGGCGGTCAACATGGCGCTGTCCGGCCCCGCCGCCGGGGCGATCGGCGCCAGCTTCGTCGCCGGCGCGGCCGGGCTCGGCAACGCCATCACCATCGACATCGGCGGCACCAGCGCCGACGTCAGCCTGGTGCGCGATGGCCGCGCCCAGATGACCACCGAGGGCGAGGTCGGCCCCTTCCCGATGGCGGTGCCGATCGTCGTCATCACCGCCGTCGTCGCCGGCGGCGGCAGCATCGCCCGCGTCAACGCGCAAGGCGCGCTGACCGTCGGCCCGGAGAGCGCCGGCGCCGCGCCCGGCCCGGCCTGCTACGGCCGCGGCGGCACGCTGCCGACGGTGACCGACGCCAACCTCGTGCTCGGCCGCATCCCGCCGCACCTGCTCGGCGGCGAGATCGCCATCGACCCCGGCCTCGCCGAGAAGGCGATCCGCGACCATGTCGCCGGCCCGCTCGGCCTCGATTTGCTCGAGGCGGCCGAGGGCATCCTGCGCATCGTCAACAACAACATGGTCGGCGCGCTCAAGGTGGTGTCGATCGAGAAGGGCTACGATCCGCGCGATTTCGCCCTGGTCGCCTTCGGCGGCGCCGGGCCGCTGCACGCCGGCGAGCTGGCGCGGCTGCTCGGCGCGCCGACCGTGCTGATCCCGCTCTATCCCGGCATCCTCTGCGCGCTCGGCCTCCTCGCCACCGACCTGCAGTACGACTATGCGCGCACCCGGCTGCAACGCGCGCCCGACTACGATCTCGCCGGCATGGCCGCGACCTGGCGGGCGCTCGAGGCCGAGGCGATGGCCGATCTCGACCGCGAGGGCGTCGACCCCGGGCGGCGCCGTCTCCTGCGCTTCGCCGACCTGCGCTACGCCAAGCAGGGCTTCGAGCTGACCGTCGAGGCGCCGGCCGGCGCGGTCGACGCCGCGGCGGCGGCGGCTATGGTCGAGGCGTTCCACCGCCTGCACGAACGGCTCTACACCTTCGCCGACCGCGCCATGCCGGTCGAGATCGTCAACTTAAGGCTGCGTGCGGTCGGCGCCATGGACAAGGTGGCGCTGCCGCGCATCGCCGGTGCCGGCGGCGCGCCGGCCGAGCCTGCCGCCACCCGCCGGGTCTATTTCCGCGACCGCGGCTTCGTCGCCGCGCCGGTCTTCCGCCGCGCCGACCTCAAGGCCGGCCAGCGCATCGCCGGCCCGGCGATCGTCGACCAGCTCGACACCACCACGGTGGTGTTCCCGGGGCAGCGGGCCGAGGTCGACGATTTCGGCAATCTCGTCGTGCGCCTCCAGCCATGAGCGCGGAAAGGGAACCGGGGATGCGCGGGATCGAGCCGGTCACGCTGGAGCTGATCAAGGGCGCGATCCAGTCGGCGCGCAAGGAGATGGAGGCGCTGATCGACCGCACCTCGATGTCGCCCTTCATCCGCGAGAAGAAGGACTATTTCACCGCCTACTTCGACCGCCAGGGCCGGCTGGTCTCCTCGACCAACCTGCCGATGGCCGGCAACCTGATCGACTGCGTGCTCGAGCACTACCCGGCGCAGGTGATGCGGCCGGGCGACGTCTTCCTCTACAACGACGCCTACGGCTCGCGCGGCGCCGTCTCGCACATGCCCGACATGGTTTTCGTCGCGCCGATCTTCCACGGCAGCGAGCTGATCGCCTTCGCCGAGGCCTGGGGCCATCTCTGGGACATCGGCGGCATGATGCCCGGCAGCATCTCGCCCGACGCCACCGACATCTTCCAGGAGGGCATCGCCATGCCGCCGGTGCGCGTCGTCGCCGCCGGCGAGGTCAGCGACGAGATCCTGCGCATCTTCCTGCGCAACTCGCGCTATCCCGAGATGGTCAGGGGCGACGTCACGGCGATCATGGCGGCGGTCCGGCTCGGCTGCCGGCGCCTCGACGAGATCGTCGCCCGCTTCGGCCTCGATGCCGTGCGCGCCGCCTTCGACTTCATGCTGCGCCAGTCGGAGGCGGCGCTGCGCGCGGCGATCGCGGCGCGCATCCCTGACGGCAGCTACAGCTTCCGCGACTGGATCGACAGCGACGCGGTGAGCGAGCGGAGCTTCTCGGTGCACGTCACGCTCAGCAAGCGCGGCGACGAGCTCGGCCTCGACTTCACCGGCAGCGACGACCAGGCGCGCGGCTCGATCAACTTCATCATGGACGAGACCGTGCCCAAGTTCATGGCCGGGCTCTACCTGACGCTCGGCGACCCGGCGATCCAGATGAACGCCGGCTTCGCCCGCGCCGTGCCGACGGTGCGCACCCGGCCGGGCAGCATCGTCAGCCCGAAGCCGCCGGCGCCGCTCGGCATGCGCTCGCACACCATGATCCGCGTCAACAGCGCGCTGTTCGGCGCGCTGGCCAAGGCGACCGGCGGCCCGTGCTCGGCCGCCTCGTCGGTCTACGTGCTCTATTACCTGCGCAGCCATTTCTCGAACCGCGACGGCGTCGAGCTCTGCATCGAGGGCCTGGCGGTCGGCTTCGGCGCCCGCACCAGCGCCGACGGCATCGACGCGGTCTATTACGTGGCGCAGAAGAACTACCCGGTCGAGTTCGCCGAGATGGAGTTCGGCGTGCGCGTCGAGGGCTACGCCGTCCACCGCGATTCCGGCGGGCCGGGGCGCTGGCGCGGCGGCTGCGGCATCGTGCGTGACATCCGCGTCATCAGCGACGAGGCGGTGCTCGGCGTGCGCATGGACAACGTCAAATACCCGGCCTGGGGCGTCAACGGCGGCCACGGCGGCCGGCCGGGCCGCATCCTGGTCAATCCGGGCAGCGCCGGCGAATACGAGCTCAAGCCGCTCTCCGACGGCAACCGGCTGAAGCGCGGCGACCTGGTGCGCATCGTCACCGCCGGCGGCGGCGGCTGGGGCTCGCCGCTCGACCGCCCGGCCGCGCAGGTGCGCGACGACGTGCTCGACGGCTTCGTCTCGCCCGGGAGCGCGCGCGACGATTACGGCGTGGTGCTGAGCGCCGACCTCATGCAGGTGGACGAGGCGGCGACGCGCGAGCTGCGCCGGCGCCTCGCCGGCCCGGCCGGCATGTTCCATCGCCGCGCCTACTTCGACGACGAGGAGCCGCGCGCGGCGGCGGAATAGGGGCACCATTGATGGCACCCGTCGTTGCCGCCGCGGCGCCGGCGCCGGCCTCGTTCTGGGCGGCGACCGCCCGGCCGGCACCGCAGCTACCCGCGCTCGACGGCGACCGCCAGACCGATGTCGTGATCGTCGGCGGCGGCTATACCGGCCTCGCGGCGGCGCGCGAGCTGGCGGCGCGCGGCGTCGACTGCCTGCTGCTCGAGGCGGCCGACATCGGCTGGGGCGCGAGCGGCCGCAACGGCGGCTTCGCCGTGCCGCGCTACAAGCTGGGCTTCGCCGCGCTCGCCGCGGCCTGGGGCAACGAAACGACGCGCCGCCTTCACGCGATGGTGCTGGAGGCGATCGACACGCTGGAAGAGACCGTCGCCGAGCACCGCATCGACTGCGGCTTCGCCCGCGCGGGCCATCTCACCGCCGCGCACAGCGAGGCGGCGCTGGCGGCGCTCGCCGCCGACGCCGAATGGCTGGCGCGCGAGGCCGGCGACCGCAGCCCGCGCCTGCTCGACCGGCGGGCCGCCGCCGAGGAGATCGGCAGCACGCTCTATTGCGGCGGCTATCTCGACCCGCGCGGGGCCATGATCCACCCGCTCGACTATGCCCGCGGCCTCGCCGCCGGCCTGGCGCGGCGCGGCGTGCCGATCTTCGTCGGCAGCCCGGCGACGGCGCTGGCCGAGGAAAGCGCGGCCGTCGTCGTGACCACGCCCGGCGGCCGCGTGCGCGCCCGCGGCCGCAGGCTGGCCGGCAACGCCTACACCCCGCCCGGCATCGCCGGCCTGCCGCACCGGCGCGTCGTCCCGGTCTCGACCTCGGTGGTGGCGACGCGGCCGCTCTCGCCCAACCTGCTCGGCAGCGTGATGGCCGGCAACCGCGCCGTCTCGGACACCAAGCACATCATGCACTATTTCCGCCGCCTGCCCGGCGACCGGCTCCTGTTCGGCGGCCGCGGCGACATCACCGGCCGGCGCGACGACCCAGCGATCTATCGCGGCCTCGAACGCTCGCTCGGGCGGCTCTTCCCGGCGCTCGACGGCATCGGGATCGAGCATCGCTGGAGCGGCTTCGTCGCCGTCACGCTCGACGGCTTCCCCCATGTCGGCCGGCTCGGCGAGCGCATCGTCTATGCCATGGGCTACGGCGGGCGCGGCGTGGCGCTGACCAACCTGCTCGGCAAGTACGCGGCGCGGCTCGCGCTCGGCGAGACGGTCGAGGCCGGCCCAATGGGCGGCGCCGGCTTCCGCCGGGTGCCGTTCCACCGCCTGCGCATCCCGGGCATGAAGCTGGCCGCGGCCTGGTATGGCTGGCAAGACCGCCGCGCCATGCGCGCCGCCGGACGGGGAGGCTGACGGCGATGGGCGGCGTGCGCATCGGCGTCGACATCGGCGGCACCTTCACCGACGTGGTCTGCCGCGCGCCGGGCCAGCCGGTGCGCATCGTCAAGCTGCCGACGACGCGCGGCGATCCCTCCGTCGCCGTGCTGCGCTCGCTCGGCCACATGGCCGAGAACTGGGGCCTCGGCGCCGACGCCGTCGCGCGCTTCGTGCACGGCACCACCGTGGCGACCAACGCCGTGCTCGAGCGCAAGGGCGCGCGCATCGGCCTGATCGCCAGCCGGGGCTTCCGCGACGTGCTCGAGATCGGCCGCCAGATGCGCCACCAGATGTACAACATCGTGCTCGAGCCGGAGACGCCGGTCTTTCTCGCGCCGGGGCGCCTGCGGAAAGAGGTGCGCGAGCGCATCGGGGCCGACGGCCGCGTGGTGGTGCCGCTCGACGAGGCCGACGTGCTGCGCGCCGCCGACGAGCTGGTCGCCGAGGGGGCCGAGGCGATCGCCGTCTGCTTCCTGTTCTCCTTCCTCGAGCCGGCGCACGAGCGGCGCGCGCGCGAGCTGATCGCCGCCCGCCATCCGGCGCTGATGGTCTCGCTGAGCTGCGAGGTCGATCCCGCCTTCCGCGAATACGAGCGCACCGCCGTCACCGCGTTCGACGCCTACATCAAGCCGGTGGTCGACCGCTACCTCGCCAATCTCGAGGGCGGTTTGGCGAACGCCGGCGTCGGCGCGCCGCTGCAGATAATGCAGTCGCGGGGCGGGGGCGCCGCCCCCGGGGGGGGCCGGCGCCGGGCGGGGAGGCGAATACGGTGGGGGGCGGGCCCCCGGGTGATCGGCGGCCGCAGCGTCGGCCGCGCCGCCGGCTTCGACGACCTCATCACCATCGACATCGGCGGCACCTCGAGCGACATCGCCCTGATCGCCGGCGGCGAGCCGGCGATCCGCGCCGAGGGACGCATCGGCGGCTATCCGGTGCGCGTCGGCATGGTCGACGTCAACGCCATCGGCGCCGGCGGCGGCAGCATCGCCTGGCTCGACAGCGCCGGCGGCCTGCGCGTCGGGCCGCACTCGGCCGGCTCGGAACCGGGGCCGGCCTGCTACGGGCGCGGCGGCGCGCAGGCGACGGTGACCGACGCCTCGCTGGTGCTCGGCTATCTCGATCCCGGCTATTTCGCCGGCGGCACGCTCAAGCTCGATCCGGCGCGCGCGCGCGAGGTGATCGGCGACACCATCGCCCGGCCGCTGGGCCTCGGCGTCGAGCAGGCGGCGCTCGGCATCCACCGCGTCGTCAACGCGCAGATGGCCGAGGGCATACGCCTGGTCTCGATCCGCCAGGGCCACGATCCGCGCCGCTTCACGCTGCTGCCGCTCGGCGGCGCCGGGCCGCTGCACGCCACGCAGCTCGCGCGCGAGCTCG
>CAYTWJ010000158.1:0-7728 GCA_964442055.1 uncultured Rhodospirillaceae bacterium
TGTCGCCGCAGACCAGCGTGAGCCCGGGCAGCGCGATGCCGAGCTCGGGCCCGATCACGTGCACGATGCCCTGGCGCGCGTCGCCGACGTCGAAGTGGACGATGCCGTGCGCGGCCGCGTTCTCGCGCAGCGCCACGATCATGGCGCGCCCGCCTTCCACCGTATCGCCGCCGCGGCCGGGTTCGGTGGCGACGATATGGTCGGCGGTGGCGAAGGTGAGCTCGGGATTGCGCACCCGGCGCCCGGCCAGCCGCAGGCCGGAGAAGGCCTGCGGGCTGGTCACGTCGTGCAGCATGTGGCGGTCGATGTGGATGAGCGCCCGCTCCGGCCCGAGCTTGCCGACGACGTGCGCGTCCCACAGCTTGTCGAAAAGCGTGCGGGGCGCCATCGCGGGCCTCGCCTACTCCGCCGCCATGAAGCGGCGCTCGCGCTCCCAGTAGTCGGGGAAGCCGACGACGCGCTTGAGCGTCTCGAAATCGACTTGCGCGGGCGCCGCCGCGCCCGAGCCCGGCCTCAGCCAGTCGAGCGCCTGCTGCATCGCCGCGATCGCCGCCGAGAGCAGCACCAGCGGATAGGCGGCGAGCCTGAAGCCGAGCCGCTCGAGCTCGGCCGGCGGCAGCACCGGGGTGGCGCCGCCGAGCACCATGTTGGCCATGCAGGGCTTGTCGGGCAGCGCTGCGCAGAACCGGCGCATCTCGTCCTCGCTTTGCGGCGCCTCGAGGAACAGGATGTCGGCCCCCTCGGCGGCGAAGTCGCGCATGCGCGCCAGCGCCTCGTCGAAGCCGTGCACGGCGCGCGCGTCGGTGCGGGCGAGCACCAGGATATCGTGCGCCCGCGCCGCCTCGACCGCCGCGCGGATCTTCATGCGCGCTTCCTCGCGTCCGATCACCTGCTTGCCCTGGGTGTGGCCGCACTTCTTCGGGCTGACCTGGTCCTCGATCATCACCGCGGCGGCGCCGGCGCGGGCGTAGTCGCGCACGGTGCGCTGCACGTTGAGGGCGTTGCCGTAGCCGGTATCGCCGTCGCCGATGATCGGCATGGCGCCGGCGGCGGCGCAGCAATTGCGCAGCGTGTCGACCATCTCGGCGAAGGAGATGAGCCCGGTGTCGGGCATCGCCAGGCGGGCGGCCGACACGGCGAAGCCGCTCATGAAGCCGACGCCGAAGCCGGCATCGGCGATCAGCTTGGCCGACAGCGCGTCGAAGCAGCAGGGCATGACCTTGAGGCCGGGCTCGGCCAGAAGCCGGCGCAGGCGCGCCGCCGGTGAGAGCTCGGCCGCTGACATGGGCATCTCCTCCTGCCGCTTTGGCGGCGGTTTAACACGGACCGGCAGGACCGGCAAGCGAGCGTCCCGGTTCAGCACATTAGGGACGGATAAGCAAGTGCACGCCCTCACTAATTGATTCATCGCGCTCGCCGAAAACCCCCGATTTCCAAAAGCGCCCATCACATGCCGATTCGTGGTTCTGTCGCTTATCGATTCGTATTCGCTCCGATTTCTCGCTTATTGAATCGTCTTCGATCGTTTCCTGCCGCCGGCCGTGCCGGCGTCCTGGGGCAGCTCTGCTCCGCCTCCCCCGGAGCCGAAAGACTCTTTGGAAGCGGCCCGTGACGAGCGCGCAAAGATGGCGTATCGCTCGACGCACGGACTGCGACCTGCCGCTGAACGCTGACGACGAACTCAAGCCGGCGCTCGGCGATCACGCCCATCCCGCTGGGGGGCGACCTTGATCGCGTTGAGCCAGCGCGGTTGGTGATGGCGGCCGCCAGGGCCGATGGCGAATCCGCACCGTCACTCGTCGCGCAGCCGATAGCCAACGCCGGCTTCGGTCTGGATCAGCGCGGGCTGATCGGGATCGCGGCGCCCCGCATCGAACTCTAGCGCGCGAGGCCGGGGCCCGAAAGGCCGCGCAAGCCGCGCGCCGCGATCGATCCACGTCAACATTGCCCGCCGCCCATCGCCGACTGGCTCGAGCACATTGCGGCGACTACGGCCCACCTTGCGCAGTCAGGCTACAGTCTTGAGAATGAGGCGGTCGCGGGACAAGTCCGATCACACCCGTCGGTCGGCCGCACCGCCCAAGCGGACCGCGTTTTCGGCCAGCCATACCGCGCCGCCGCTCCGACACCGCCCGGCCATGTCGCATTTCGGAATTCCCGGTGGGGATGGTGGCGGAAGACTGATCTGGCGCAATACGGGCGCGCCATTCCGGCCCTATTGCATATGTCCATGCGATGCCTGATCCGGCCGGGAGCCGCGACACGCTCGCCGAGCCAAGGAAACTCCGATGACTGCTACGAAAAGAGCTCATTGCCCCGCGCCAGCTGCTGTGGTCGATGCCTGCCGCAGCTATTCCACGACGACGCGCGCCCAGTCACCGGCGAAAGCATATGCCGCCCTCATTGCACGCGGCCTCGCGCTGCTTGCTGAGGCGAGCCGAGACAAGCGGCATCTGACAGAGGTGTGCCGACGCAAGTTTCCCCGGTTCGACGGCCTGATTGCGACGCACATTCCTTCCTCGGTGCGCGAGCAGGCGCGGCACATGAAACGAGACAGGGCTTTCGAGTCTCTCCAGGAGCTCTATCTGGAGGCTGTCCTGGCGGCGCTCGCCGAACGCGGCGCCATCAGCCCTGAAATGGAACCGATTTCGGGTCGGCGCAAAGGAGCGGCGCATGACGCTTCACAATGAGCGCCGCAACGCGCCCGTGGCGGCAGGGCAGGCTCGCGCCCCGCGCATCACGCGCTGCGACTGGGGGCGCATAGAGGTCGAGGACCAGCGGTCGTTCCGGGACGCCAAGCTGTTTCCCGGCGGCGCGCGGGAATGGAACTGGGCGGAGAGCGGCACCCAGCACGCGCCCGGCATCCGGCCCGCCGACGTGGCCGAGCTGATCGAGCACGGCGCGCGCACCGTGGTGCTGTCGCAGGGCGTCCTCGGCCGGCTCGGAATCTGCCCCGAGACGCTCGCCCTGCTGGAGCGCAAGCACGTCCGCGTCCACATCCTGCCGACCAAGGAGGCCGTCGAGCTGTACAACAAGCTGAGGGACAAGGAGAGTGTCGGCGGCCTGTTCCACACCACCTGCTGAGCGCGGCCGCGCCGCCGGCACGCCGCCTTCCGATCCCGCGATGCACGGCTTCCGCCTCGTCAGCGACTTCCGCCCCCGCGGAGACCAGCCGGCGGCCATCGCCGCGCTCGTCGCCGGCATCCGGCGCGGCGCACGCTTCCAGACGCTGCTCGGCGTGACCGGCTCGGGCAAGACCTTCACCATGGCCAACGTGATCGCCGAGGTGCGCAAGCCGGCGCTGGTCATCGCCCACAACAAGGCGCTGGCGGCGCAGCTCTACGGCGAGTTCCGGGACCTGCTGCCGGAAAGCGCCGTCGGCTTCTTCGTCAGCTATTACGACTACTACCAGCCCGAGGCCTACCTGCCGGCCACCGACACCTACATCGAGAAGGAAACCATCATCAACGACGAGATCGAGCGCATGCGCCACGCCGTCACCCGTGCGCTGCGCACGCGCAGCGACGTGGTCGTGGTGGCCAGCGTCTCGTGCATCTACGGGCTGGGCGCGGCGCGCGCCTATCTGGCGCTGGCGGTCACGCTGCATCGCGGCGAGGAGTTCGGCCGCGAGCGGCTGCTGCGCCGCCTCGTCGACGCCCATTACCGGCGCAGCGAGCCGGCGCTCGAGCGCGGCACCTTCCGCGTGCGCGGCGACGCGGTCGAGGTCCTCCCGGCCTACGAGGAGGAGCGCGCCCTGCGCGTCGAGTTCTTCGGCGACGCGGTCGAGCGTCTCGCCGAGATCGACCCGCTGCACGGCGCGCGGCTCGCCGAGATCGACAAGATCACCATCTATCCCGGCAGCCACTTCGTCACCGAGGCCGCCGGGCGCGCCGAGCGCCTGCGCTCGCGCCTCGACGACATTCCCGGCGTCGGCCCGGCCCGGCGCAAGGCGCTGCTCGGCCATTTCGGCTCGCTCGGCCAAGCCGAGTCGGCGAGCGTCGACGCGCTGGCCGCCGTTGCCGGCATCGGCCCCGCGCTGGCCGCGCGCATCCACGGTGCCCTGCATGCCCCGCCCGCCGAGCCGCAAGCCGCGCCGCGCGCCCAAGCCCTTCATCGTCGTCGAGCGGGCGCGACAGAACAACCTCAAGGGCATCAGCGTGCGCGTGCCCATCGGCCAGGTCACGACGGTCACCGGCGTGGCCGGAGCCGGCAAGTCGTCGCTCGCCTTCGACGTGCTCTACGCCGAGGGCCAGCGCCGCTACGTCGAGACCTTCAGCCCCTACGCCCGCCAGTTCCTCGAGCGGCTCGACCGGCCCGACGTCGGTCGCATCGAGGGCGTGCTGCCGGCGATCGCCATCGACCGGGCGACGCCGGTGCGCACCTCGCGCTCGACGGTCGGCACCATGACCGCGATCGCCGACTACATGCGCGGCCTCTATGCGCGCTGCGCCGCCCTCCATTGCCGCGGCTGCGGCAACCCGGTCGAACGCCACTCGCCCTCCTCGATCTTCGCCGCGCTGCCCGCCCGCGGCGAGGGCAAGCATGCGGTGATCGCCTTTCCGCTCGTCGTCGGCCAGGTCAGGGGGGCGGCCTTGCGCGAGCTCCTGCAGATGTCGGGCTTCGGCCGGGTCGTCGAGGACAGCCGGCCGCTGCCGCTCGAAGCGGCGCGGCTGGAGCCCGAGCGCGGGGCGGTCACGGTCGCGCTCGATCGCGTCGTTGTCGGGCGCGAGCGCCGGGAGCGCATCGTCGATTCGCTCGAAGCGGCGCTCCGCTTCGGCAAGGGCAACGTCGCGGTCTATCTCGAGGACGCCGGCGAGCCGTTGCGCTTCAGCCAGCACTTGCGCCGCCCCGCCTGCGGCATCGACTACGCCGACCCGACGCCGGCGCTCTTCTCGTTCAACAACCCGATCGGCGCCTGCCCGACCTGTCGCGGCTTCGGCCGCACCATCGACATCGACCCCGATCTGGTGGTGCCCGACCCGCGGCGCAGCATCGCCGCCGGCGCGATCAAGCCGTTCCAGTCGCCCTTCTACAGCGCCTGCCAGGACGACCTCATGCGCTTCCTCGCGCGACGCCGCATTCCGGCGGGCCTGCCCTGGCGCGCGCTTGACGCCGAGGTCAGGCGGCTGGTCTGGGAAAGCGAGCCCGGCGGCCGCGAGCGCTGGGAGACGCGCTGGTACGGTATCGAAGGATTCTTCGACTGGCTGCAGGCGCGCGGCTACCGCATGCACGTGCGCGTCTTCCTCTCGCACTATCGGCGCTACCTGCCTTGCCCCGACTGCAAGGGGGCGCGGCTCAAGCCCGACGCCCTGCTGTTCCGTCTCGGCGGCAGGACGCTGCCCGAGGTCGAGGCGATGCCCATCGCCGACGCCGCGGCCTTCTTCCGTGCCTGGCCGGCGCCGCCCGCCGACCCCGCCGCCCGCCTGGTGCTGGCCGAGATCCGCAGCCGCCTCAAGTTCCTCGACGACGTCGGCCTCGGCTACCTCGCGCTGGCGCGCCAGTCGCGCACGCTGTCGGGCGGCGAGACCCAGCGGGTGACCGTCGCCACGGCGCTCGGCAGTGCGCTCACCAACACGCTCTACGTGCTCGACGAGCCCTCGGTGGGGCTGCACCCGCGCGACGCGGGCCGCGTCGCCGGCGTGCTGCGCGCGCTCGCCGCCGAGGGCAACGCCGTGGTCGTGGTCGAGCACGACCCGGTGCTCATTCGCAGCGCCGACCGGGTGATCGATCTCGGCCCCGGGCCCGGGCGCGAGGGTGGCGAGGTGGTCTACGAAGGGCCGGTATCGGGGCTGCTGCGGGCACGCGGCTCCAGGACCGGCGACTACCTCGCCGGCCGGATCGAGTTGCCGATGCGACCGCGGCGCCGGCGCCCGCTGGCGCGGCGCCGGCTGCGCGTCGTCGACGCGCGCGAGAACAACCTGCGCAACCTGACGGTGCAGGCGCCCCTCGGGCTGCTCGTCTGCGTCACCGGGGTGAGCGGCTCGGGCAAGTCGACGCTGGTCGACCAGGTGCTCTACCGCAACCTGCGACGCCACTTCGGCCTGGCCGAGGCCGAACCGGGGGCCTGCGCGGCGATCGAGGGCGCCGACAAGATCGCCGGCGTCGTGCTGGTCGACCAGGCGCCGCCGGCGCGCAGCGCGCGCATGAACGCCGCGACCTATCTCGGCGTGCTCAAGCCGTTGCGCGACGCCTTCGCCGCCACCGATGCGGCGCGGCTGCGCGGGCTCGAGCCGTCGGCCTTCTCGTTCAACACGGCGGCGGGGGCCTGCCCGACCTGCGGCGGCGCCGGCTACGAGCGCATCGAGCTGCAATTCCTGCCCGATGCCTTCGTGCGCTGCCCGGCCTGCGACGGCCGCCGCTTCCGTCCCGAAGTGCTCGAAGTCCGCTGCCGCCGCCTCACCATCGCCGAGCTGCTCGACCTGCCGGCGCAGGACGTGGCGCGCATCTTCCCCGACAGACCGGCCGTGCAGGCGGCGCTGGCGCCGTTGATCCAGATCAGTACTGTGGCCCTCGGCTCAGCTTACCGTCTGAACTGGAAGAAATCGTGGCTGGCCAGGAAAGCGCGTGTGCGCGGCCCCTGCCGCGCAGCCTTATCGGCGAGACATCCCTTGCGCGAATCTGCCCGGAGGCGCAAATGACGGATTTCGCAACATCGGGTTACGTCACACTGGCGCAGGCAGTCGACAGGATCGGCCAACGCCTGATGCCGCACGAATGGCTGGGCCATGAAGTCGACCTGCTGACGTGGGACAGCCGCGCGACCGAGGAGCCGGCCGCTGTCATTGAGGGCGCGGCCATTACGGGCACCCAAGCCGGACGGCTGAACCGGGCGCTTAATCATCTCCTCCAGACGCTGCGCGCCGGCGATGTCAAGGCGTTCGTGGCGCACGAGGACGGGGAAGTCCGCGCCTTCCCGCCGTCGCTTTGGGCAAGACCGGGGATTCGCGCTGTCTTCCGCTCGGGCGGGCTTCCGGTGGAGTTCCGCGTCGCCCTCGAGGGCCACAAGGCCGGTGCCGGCAAGCGTTGGATTCTCATTTCCGACCCGGGGCTTCGGAGCGTCCTTGAGAGAATTGCGGCGAGGCAGGCCTTGTCCGATGTCGGGCCCGAATTGCGCGCGTGGCTTGCGACGAAGGTCGATGAGGCCTCGGCAAAGGAGCCGCCGGTGAAAAAGCGAATCTGGCTGAAAGCTCAAGGCACCTTCGGGTCGAGGCTTTCGTATCGCACCTTCGACCGGGTCTGGCGCGAAACGGTGCCGGCGACATGTAGGCGGCCGGTCCGGGCGCGCCCTGCGAAGCCGGCCGAATAATTGCGGGCGCTTTCTGCGGCAAGAGCCACATCCTCAACGACGTGACGCTGGACGTGCGCGAAGGCGAGATCGTGGCGGCGGCGGCGGCGATGGTGCCGGCAAGTCGACTCTTCTCAAGACCCTGGCCGGACTCGTAACGCCGGCCTCCGGAATGAACGAATACGAGGGACGCGATATCGCGGGGCCGCCGGCGGCGGATATCACCCGCCTCGGCATCGGCTATGTACCGCAGGGGCGCGGCCTGTTTGCCGGCATGAGCGTTGCCGAGAGTCCCGCGCTGGCTCGCCTGGCGCGGGCAACGGACCGCGGCAAGGGCGTGGTCTGGAGCCAGGAGAGAATCTTCGAATAGTTCCCGCGCCTGAAGGAGCGGATGGACAAATACAAAGTGGCGCGCCCGGGAAGATTCGAACTCCCGACCCCCA
>CAYTWJ010000159.1:0-7727 GCA_964442055.1 uncultured Rhodospirillaceae bacterium
CAGGCTGCGCTACCACAAGATCATCATCATGACCGACGCCGACGTCGACGGCGCCCATATCCGCACCCTGCTGCTGACCTTCTTCTACCGGCAGATGCGGTCGCTGATCGACGCCGGCCACCTGTTCATCGCCCAGCCGCCGCTCTACAAGGTCAAGCGCGGCCCCTCCGAGCGCTATCTCAAGGACGAGCGCGCGCTCGAGGACTACCTGATCGACGAGGGGCTCGAGGGCGCGCTGCTCGAGCTGCACGACGGCACGCGCCGCGGCGGCGGCGATTTGCGCGCGCTGGTCGAGCATGCGCGGCTCGCCCGCGCGGTGCTCGCCTCGATCGCCCGGCGCTACAACCAGTTCGTGGTCGAGCAGGCGGCGATCCTCGGCGCGCTCAACCACGAGGTGCTGGCCGACCGCGCCCGCGCCGAGGCGACGGCGCGCTACCTCGCCAAGCGGCTCGACGGGCTGGTGCCCGAGGCCGAGCGCGGCTGGGCGGGCGAGCCGACGCCGGACGGCGGCCTGAAAGTGAGCCGCACGCTGCGCGGCTTCACCGAAACTTACGCCATCGACGGCCTGCTGGTGCGCTCGGTCGAGGCGCGCAAGCTCGACGAGATGGCCGGCGAGCTGCAGCAGGTCTATCTCAGGCCGCCGCTTCTGAAGCGCAAGGACGAGGCGGCCGAGGTGCGCTCGCCGACCGAGCTCCTCGACAAGGTGCTGGCCGCCGGCAGGCGCGGACTCACGCTCCAGCGCTACAAGGGCCTGGGCGAGATGAACCCCGAGCAGCTCTGGGTGACCACGCTCGACCCCGAGGCGCGCAGCCTCTTGCAGGTCAAGGTCGCCCACGCCGACGAGGCCGACAACATCTTCGAGACCCTGATGGGCGACGTCGTCGACCCGCGCCGCGAGTTCATCCAGCAGAACGCGCTCAGCGTGGCGAATCTCGACGTGTGATCCGGCTCACGGAGCGCGGTCACGCGTTACGCTGACGAGGTCGCCTGTCACTTGTCAATTGACAAGTGACAGGCGACATACTACCTTCCCGCTGTGATCCGCTCCTTCAGACATCGCGGCCTAAAGGCGCTGTACGAGGGGCGGACGACGCGCCGTGTGGCGCCTGAGCAGATCGAGAAATTGCGCGACGTCCTGGCCGCGCTGGATCGGAGCCGAGGGCCGCTGGACATGGATTTGCCAGGCTTTCGGCTGCACGGCCTCGCCGGAAATCTCCGCGGTCATTACGCGGTGTCTGTCTCCGGCAGCTGGCGCGTCACGTTCCGGTTCGAAGGCGGCCATGCCGTTGACGTGGACTATCTCGATTATCACTGAAGGAGCCGACCGCTCATGGCCATGCGCAATCCTCCCCACCCCGGCGGCATCGTGCGCCGCCAGTGCCTCGAGCCGCTCGGCCTCACGGTGACCGAGGCGGCGCGCGGCCTCGGCGTCACGCGCCAGGCCCTGTCCGAGCTCGTCAACGAGCGTGCCGGCATCTCCGTCGACATGGCGATCCGGCTCGCCAAGGCCTTCGGCTCCAGCCCTGAGACCTGGCTCGCGCTGCAGATGGCCTGGGACCTCTGGCAGGCCCGCGGCCGCGCCGGCGCGATCAGGGTCAGGACCTTCAAGGCCGCCTGAGCGGCGCCGCCCCCTCCGGCGGCCGGCAGGTTGCGCTTTCGCCCGCCGATCCCCATGTCTTGCCCATGCGTTCGTCCCGTCCCGCCCTTTTTGCCGCCGCTTTCTCCGCAATCCTCGCTTCATTCCTCGCCACCGGTCCGGCCTTCGCCGGCCCCGACGTCGAGGGCGCCCGGCTTCGCCTCATCCTGCCCTTCGCCGGCAGCCCCAATGTCGGCTTCGGCCTGACGCTGCGCCCCGACGCCGTGGCGCCGGCCCGCGTGCCGGGTCCGGCGGTGCCGGAAGGCCCGGCCGACGATTGCGGCCCGCTCTTGCGCAGCGCCGGCGCGTTCTGCGTCGGCGGCGACAATGTTGTCGCCGGCCGCGCGGTGCCGCTGGCGCGCGAAAGCGACCTGCCCGATCTCGAGGCGCTGGCGCGCCGCATCGCCGCCGAGCCCGACGCGGCGCGGGCGGAGGAGACGCAGGCGCATCTCGCCGCCGCACGCCAGGCCGAAAGCCTGGGGCTCTTCGGGGCTGCCGAATCGCGGGCCTTCCTCGCCCGCCTCGCGCTCGATCCGCCGGCACCGGCCGAGTAACCGGGCCGGCGCCGCGGCGCGCTCAGTGGTAGCCGACGCCGAGGAAATACTCGATCAGCAGGCGCTCCTCGGTCTTGGCCTCGTCGTGGAGGCAGGAGAGCGCGTCGCGCATCGTCACCACGCCTTCGAGCGTGCCGTCGTCGGCGACCACGGGAATGCGCCTGAGCCCGCGCTCGGTCATCAGCGACAGGACCTGGTCGACCGGCTGCTTGCGCCGGCAGGTGACCACGGCCGTGCTCATCAGCTCGCGGACGGCGCCCTGGCAGGCCGAGCGGGACCCGGCGCAGCGCGCGGTGGCGCGCAGCACGTCGCCGTCGGTGACGACGCCGAGGACCTTGCGGCCGTCGTCGCAGACGACGACGATGCCGACTTCCTCGCGCGCCAGAAGCTGCGCGGCGTCGGCGACCCCCGCGCCCGGCCCCAGGGTCGGGACGGTGCGCTTCTTCGTCGCCAGCACCTGTTCGACGATCATGGCCGCCGCCCCCTTCGCTTCGCCCGCATTGCTAGCCGTTCTTGCCGCCGCCTGCGTTGACGCAGGTTAGCGGGCCCGCCTGGCCGGCAGCCGCCGCGCGATGCGGCCTTGTGTCAATTTTCTGGCGCCGGGCCGCCGCCTTGTTTTTGCCCGGCGGGGCGCGTATATGCCGGCCCCATGGCGGGGCGCCAGGGCGGGGCGGTGGCAGGGAACGGGCGGCAGAACCGGGGCAAGGGCAAGCGGGCGCTGCGCGCCGAAGCGCGCGATCGCGCGGCGCCGGCCAGGCGCACGCGGCGCGCCGGCAACCGCTCGGGCCTGCGGCTGCTTGGCCGCATCGGCCTTGTCGCCGGCATCTGGGGCGTGGCGGCGGCGCTCGTGCTCGGCGCCTGGTTCGCGCACGACCTGCCCGACGTGCGCGGCCTCTACACCATCGACCGCCGCCCCTCGGTCACCATGGTCGCGGCCGACGGCGCCGTGCTCGCCACCTACGGCGAGCTCTACGCCGAGCCGGTCCGGCTCGCCGAGATGCCGCGCGCGCTGCCCCAGGCGCTGATCGCCACCGAGGACCGGCGCTTCCGCTGGCATTTCGGCCTCGATCCGCTGGGGTTCGCCCGCGCCATGTATGTCAACCTGCGCGCCGGCCGGCTGGTCCAGGGCGGCTCGACCATCACCCAGCAGCTCGCCAAGAACGTCTTCCTCACGCCCGAGCGCACGCTCAAGCGCAAGGTGCAGGAGCTGATGCTGGCCTTCTGGCTCGAGGCCGAGTTCAGCAAGGAGCAGATTCTCGAGCTCTATCTCAACCGGGTCTATTTCGGCTCCGGCGCCTACGGCGTCGAGGCGGCGGCGCAACGCTATTTCGACAAGTCGGCGCGCCAGCTCGCGCTGCCCGAATCGGCGATGCTGATCGGCCTGCTGAAGGCGCCGTCGCGCTTCTCGCCGGCGGCCGACCTTAAGACGGCGCAGGCCCGCGCCGGCCAGGTGCTGGCCAACATGGCCGACGCCGGCTTCCTGCCGGTGGCGGAGGCGCAGGCCGCGACGGCGCGGCCGGCGCCGCTCGCGCGCTCGCGCCAGCCGTCGCGCAACGTGCGCTACTTCGCCGACTGGGTGCTCGACGACATCAACGATTACATCGGCCGCCGGCGCGACGACCTCGTCGTCGTCACCACGCTGGACGCGCGCCTCCAGGCCGCCGCCGAGCGCGCCGTCGAAGGCGGCCTCGAGAAGAACGGCGAGCGGCTCGGCGTGGCGCAGGCGGCGCTGGTGGCGATGACGCCCGACGGCGCCGTGCGCGCCATGGTCGGCGGCCGCGACTATCGCGAATCGGTGTTCAACCGCGCCGCCCAGGCGCGCCGCCAGCCCGGCTCGGCCTTCAAGCTCTTCATCTATCTCGCCGGGCTCGAGGCCGGAATCGGTCCGGACGCGCTGTTCGACGACGCGCCGATCTCGATCGGCCGCTGGGAGCCGAAGAACTACGAGGGCAGCTACGCCGGCCAGGTCAGCGTCCGCCAGGCGGTGGCGCGGTCGATCAACACCGTCGCCGTGCAGGTGGCCGAGCGCGCCGGGCGGCGACGCGTCATCGAGGCGGCGGAGCGGCTCGGCATCACCGCCGAGCTCAAGCCCCATCCCTCGCTCGCGCTCGGCGTCACCGAGGTGACGCTGGTCGAGCTCGCCGGCGCCTATGCCGCGGTCGCCGGCGGCGGCATCGGCGCGCTGCCGCATGGCATCGTCGAGATCCGCACCCGCGGCGGCGAGGTGATCTACCGCCGCGCCGGCAGCGGCGCCGGGCGGGTGATCGGCACCGGAGTCGCGGCCGAGCTCAACGACCTGCTCGGCGGCGTGATCAGCGGCGGCACCGGCCGCGCCGCGCGGCTCGACCGGCCCGCCGCCGGCAAGACCGGCACCAGCAGCGACTTCCGCGACGCCTGGTTCTTCGGCTACACCGCCGAGCTGGTGGCCGGCGTCTGGGTCGGCAACGACGACGGCCGGCCGATGAAGGGGGTCACCGGCGGCGGCCTGCCGGCGCAGATCTGGCGCGGCTTCATGCTCGACGCGCTCAAGGGCAGCGAGCCGCGGCCGCTGGTCGCGCGCGCGCCCGACCCGGTCCAGCACAGCCTCTGGCAGAAGATCATCCGGCAGTTCTCCGGCGACAGCGTCGCGCCCGCCGCCATTCGGCCCGCCCCGCCCGACAACGACCCGACCCGCCGCTCGCCGGGGATGGCGATCCCCGATTCCTGATCGCAGGCCGGGCTTAGTCCCCAGACGCGCCGCGCGCCGCGCCACGGACGAGCAGGCGGTAGGTGGCAAGCGTGGCCAGCCCGGCGAAGCCGATCGCACTGGCCATCGGCAGCTCGCTGCCGTCGTGCAGGTGCCCGACCACGGTTCCCACCGCCGCGGCGAGCATGATCTGGATGAAGCCGGCCAGCGCCGCCGCGGCGCCGGCCGTGCGCGGGAAGGGACTGAGGGCGCCGGCCATGCCCTGCGGCAACACCATGCCCAGCCCGACCATGTAGGCGATCATCGGCCCGGTCACCGTCGCCGGGTGATGCGCGCCGCCCCAGGCGAGCAGCGCCATGCCAAGGCCGGCGGCGGCGACGGTGCCGGCGCCGAGGCCGAGCACGGCGTCGAGCCCGAGGCGCAGCGAGTAGCGGCCGCCGAGCGTCGTGCCGATGATGTAGCCGACGACGATGGCGGTGAAGTGATAGCCGTAGGCATCCTCGGCCACGCCGAAGACGTCGACCAGCACGAACGATGAGCCCGAGATGAACGAGAACAGGCCGGCATAGCCGAAGCCGAGCATCAGCGCGTAGCCGAGGAAGGCGCGGCTCCGCATCAGCCCGGCGAAATTGGCGGCGAGCCGGCGCGGCCTGAGCGCCAGCGGGTCGGGCTGGCGGTTGGTTTCGCCGAGCAAGAGCGCGACCGCGGCGGCGAGCGCGGCGCCGGTGCCGGCGAGGGCGTAGAACGTCGCCTGCCAGCCGAAGGCGACGTGCAGATAGCCGCCGATCACCGGCGCCACCGCCGGCGCCAGGCCCATCGCCGCGGCGATGTAGGAGAGCATGCGCGCCGCGTGCTCGCGCTCGTGCAGGTCGCGCACGATGGCGCGGGCGAGCACCACGCCGGCGCAGGCGCCGAGCGCCTGCACAAAGCGGGCGGCGATCAGCGCCTCGATCGAGGCGGCGAGGGCGCAGGCGATGCCGGCGGCGGCGAAGAGCAGAAGCCCGGCCAGCAGCACCGGCTTGCGCCCGAAGCGGTCGGAGAGCGGCCCGTAGAAAAGCTGCGACAGCGCGAAGCCGGCCAGGAACACGCTCAAGGTAAGCTGGACGCTGGCGACGTCGGTGGCGAGCGCGCGCGTCATCGCCGGCAGCGACGCCAGGTACATGTCGGTGGAGAGGGGCCCGAGCGCGGTCAGCGCCGCGAGCAGCGCGGTCAGCGCCGGCGAATCGCGCCGCAGCATCGCCGCCGAGCCCGCCGCTCAGCCGTAGCGGTAGAGGCCGGCGCCGTGGCGCGCCAGCCAGCGGCGTGCGGCGTCGGCGTCGGCGGCGAGCCGCCGCACCAGGGACCAGAAGCGCGCGCCGTGGTTCATGTGCACCAGATGGGCGACCTCGTGGGCGACGATGTAGTCGATCACGAACTCCGGCGCCAGCAGCAACCGCCACGAGAAGGCGAGCCGGCCGTCGGCCGAGCAGCTGCCCCAGCGGCTCCGCATGTCGCGGATGGCGACCCGGCGGATCGTCCGTTCGACGGAGGCGGCGAGCGCCTGCGCCCGCGCGCCGAGCTCGGCCCGCGCCGACACGATCAGCCAGTCGCGCAAACGGCGCGGCAGATGTTCGGGCTTCCCGGCGACGTGAATCTCGCCGGCCTCGCACCACACCACCCGGCGGCTGCCGTCGCCCTGCGGCCGGTGGCGGATGCGATGGTCGCAGCCCCGGAGCGGGATCACCGCGCCGTCGGCGAACGGCACCGGCGGCGGCAGCGCGACCAGCCGGCGCTCGATCCAGCCGGCGCTGTCGGCGAGGAAGCGGCTTGCCGCCGTCGCGCCGCCACGCGCGGGCAGGACCAGAGTCACCGTACCGGCGCGCGGATCGACGCGGATCGACGGCCGCCGCGCCCTCGTGCTGCGACGCACAACGAGGGGCGCTTCGATGTCGCCGATGCGGATACGACCGTCGGCGACGACCATAGGGCAGTGTCGCCGCGCCGCCTTCCCGGCGCCGTGCCGATCTGTCATAAAAGCTTCAAGTATGCTTCGCGTATCCGTCATCGAGTGAAAACTAAAGTTCGGCGCCGCACCGCGGCCCGTCGAGGGAGGTCATCCAGCATGAAACTCTACAGGATTGTCTTGTCCGCCGCTGTCGCCGTCGTGACGTTGGGCGGCACCGTGGGAGCGGCCCGCGCCGCGACCGAGATCCAGTGGTGGCACGCCATGGGCGGCCAGCTCGGCGAGGCTCTGAACGGTCTCGCGGACGGCTTCAACAAGTCGCAAAGCGACTACAAGGTGGTGCCGGTCTACAAGGGCACCTACACCGAGACCATGACCGGCGCGATCGCCGCCTTCCGCGCCAAGCAGCAGCCGCACATCGTGCAGGTGTTCGAGGTCGGCACCGCGACCATGATGGCGGCCAAGGGCGCGGTCTACCCGGTCCATCAGCTGATGGCGGATGCCGGCGAGAAGTTCGACCCCAAGGCCTATATCGGTCCGGTCTACGGCTACTACTCCACCACCGACGGCAAGCTGCTGTCGATGCCGTTCAACAGCTCGACCTCGGTCTTCTACTGGAACAAGGAAGCCTTCAAGAAGGCCGGGCTCGACCCCGAGAAGCCGCCCAGGACCTGGCCCGAGCTCGGCGAGTACGGCAAGAGGCTGGTCGCCGCCGGATTCAATTGCGGCTTCACCACCCAGTGGCAGACCTGGATCCAGATCGAGAATTTCGGCGCCTGGCACAACCTTCCCTTCGCCACCAAGCAGAACGGCTTCGGCGGCCTCGACATCCAGCTCAAGATCAACAGCCCGGCGCACGTCAAGCACATCCAGCAGCTCGCCGACTGGCAGAAGGACAAGATCTTCGTC
>CAYTWJ010000160.1:0-4314 GCA_964442055.1 uncultured Rhodospirillaceae bacterium
GTCGTCACGCTCAATGACGGCAAGCCGGGCGAGCGGTCGATTTCCATGGCGTGCATGCATTGCACCGACGCGCCCTGCGCGGCGGTGTGCCCGGTGAACGTGTTTTACACGACCGCCGACGGCGTCGTGTTGCACTCCAAGGACCTCTGCATCGGCTGCGGCTATTGCTTCTACGCCTGCCCGTTCGGGGCGCCGCAATATCCGCAAGCCGGCAATTTCGGCAGCCGCGGCAAGATGGACAAGTGCACCTTCTGCGCCGGCGGCCCCGAAGTGGCCAACAGCGAGGCCGAGTTCAAGAAATACGGCCGTAACCGCCTCGCCGAGGGCAAGCTGCCGCTTTGCGCCGAGATGTGCTCGACCAAGGCCCTGCTGGCCGGCGACGGCGACGTCATCTCGAACATCTATCGCGAGCGCGTCGTGGCGCGCGGCTTCGGATCGGGGGCCTGGGGCTGGGGCACCGCCTACCAGCTCAAGGCCGGCGGCTGAGCAGGGGGCATCGGCACGGCCCCGGCTGCGGCGCCAGGGCCGGCATCGGCTGGTTGAGGGAGGACGGCGGTTCGATGATCGACCCACCGCGGGCGCGCCAATGGGTGCGCGTCGGTCTTGTTTGCCTCGCCGTGCTCGTCGCGCAGGGCTGCCGCGAGGAGGAGCAAGGCCGCGTGCTCCTGTTCGAGAAGGGCAGCTATCTCGGCCAGCCCGACGAGAAGCTCAAGGCGCAGGACGAGGAGACGCTGCGCCAGCGCGCCGCGTCGCAGAAGTTCTGATCCGGTGAAAGGGTCGTCGCCCATGCTTGTCAAGCGTTCCCTGCTTGTCGTCGCTGTTGCCGTGGTGGTTGGCCTGCTCGGCGGTTTCGTCTCGCCGGCGCCGATCGGCGGCGATTCCGCCTTCATCCGCGCGGCGTCGGCGCAGACCGCCGGCCAGGTGCCGGGCGAGGTGCTCGGCGGCAAGAGCCGCAGCGAGATGTGGGGGCAGGTGCGCCAAGGCGCCCAGGGCTCGGTCACCATCCCCGACAAGAAGGCCGGCGTGCTGATCCAGTCGGAGGGCGAGAACTGGCGCAACATCCGCAACGGGCCGGTTTCCGTGATCGGCGGCTGGGCACTGTTCGGAACGATCGCCGTGATCGCCCTGTTCTTCGCGCTGCGCGGCCGCATCCGCATCGACGCGGGGCCGAGCGGCCGGCGGATCGAGCGGTTCAACCTGCTCGAGCGCTTCGGCCACTGGCTGACGGCGGTGTCGTTCATCGTGCTGGCGCTGAGCGGCCTCAACATGCTCTACGGGCGCTACGTGCTCAAGCCGGTCATCGGGGCGCAGTTGTTCGCCGATCTCAGCCAGCTCGCCAAATATCTGCACAACTACGTCGCCTTCGCCTTCATGGCCGGGCTGGCGCTGATCTTCGTGCTCTGGGTCCGGCACAACATCCCGAACCGCCACGACCTCGTCTGGCTGGCCAAGGGCGGCGGGCTGTTCCGCAAGGGCGTCCATCCGCCGTCGCGCAAGTTCAACGCCGGTCAGAAGCTGATCTTCTGGGCGGTGATCGTCGGCGGGCTGTCGCTGTCGTTGTCGGGCATCGCGCTGCTGTTCCCGTTCGAGTTCCACATGTTCGGCAACACCTTCGCCGTGCTGAACATCGTCGGCGTCGGCTTGCCGACCGACCTGACGGCGATGCAGGAGATGCAGCTGTCGCAGCTCTGGCACGGCATCGCGGGCCTCTTGCTGATCGCCGTCATCATCGCCCACATCTATATCGGCTCGATCGGCATGGAGGGGGCGTTCGACGCCATGGGCACCGGCATGGTCGACCTCAACTGGGCCCGCGAGCACCACGATCTCTGGGTGGCCGAGCTCGAAGGCAAGCCCGCGGCGGGCCATGACTAGGCTCGCCGCGGCGGCACTCGCGCTGGTCGCCACGCTTGCCGTCCAGCCGGCCGCGGCGCAGCAGAAGAAGTCGGCCGACGAGGTCAAAGCCGCCATCGCCCAGCGCTACAACGTGACCGTGCTGCGCATCGCCGAGACCGGAACCAACGGCCGGGTGGTCTACCGGCTCGCGGTGATGGCGCCGGGCGGCAATGTCAACGGCGCCTTCCAGGTGGTCGAGCTCGAGGTCGACGCGGCAACCGGCGAGCTGGTATCGCAGTTCCGCCACCGCACCAGCGGCTACGACCTGGCCGGCCCGCCGACGCGCTCGCCGCACGTCGAGGGCGGCGACCCCGAAATGCGGCGGGAGACCTTCCGGCCCTGACGCGAGACGCCCGGATTCGGCGGGGCAGTGATGATCGTGCCGACGCGTCTCTTGCCCGTGCTGCTCCTGACGCTGGCTTTCCTCCTGCCGGTAGCGGCAAGGGCCGAGCTTGCCGGCCACGGCGGCGCCGTGAAGAGCGTCGCCATCGCTCCTGACGGCCGCCAGGCGCTCACCGCCGGCTTCGACTACACGCTGATCCTCTGGGATCTGGCCGGCGAAAGACGTCTGCGCCGGCTCGTCGGCCACGACGCGGCGGTGAACGCGGCGGCCTTTCTGCCGTCAGGGGAGAAGGCGGTCTCGGCTGGCGACGACGGGACGATGGCGCTGTGGCGCCTCGTCGACGGCCAGTTCGTGCGCCGCTTCGCTGGGCACCAGGGCAAGGTCGCCGCGCTGGCGGTCGCGCCCGATGGCCGCCGCGTCGCGACGGGCGGATGGGATCGCACGGTGCGGGTCTGGGATCTTGCCGGCGGCGATGCGATTGCCGTCGGCCGTCACGGCGCCAATGTCAACGCCGTCGCTTTCGCGCCCGACGGCGCGGTATTGGCGAGCGGCGACCACGACGGCGTGATCATCCTCTGGCGCGCTGTCGACGCCGATCCCTTGCAGGTGATCAAGGCGCACGATTTCAGCGTCAACGCCGTCGCCTTCACGTCCGACGGCCGCCGGCTGGTATCGGCCTCCGCCGACGAGAGCGTGCGGGTATGGGATCTCGGCACGAACCGGCAGATCGCCGAACTCCGTGGTCACGAAGCGCCAATCTTCTCGCTTGCTTTGTCGCCCGATGGCCTTTTGGCGGCGTCGGGCGGGGCGGACGGCGTCATCTGGCTGTGGCGCCTTGCCGACAGCGTCCCGCTGCGCAGCCTGCGCTGCCACCGCCGCGCCGTCTGGTCGCTGGCCTTCGCGCCCGACGGCAAGCGCCTGTTCTCGGCCGGCAATGATGGCGTGGTGCGCTCGTGGGACGTCGCCGACGGCCGCGAGACCGGCGGCTGCCGCGGCGCGATCGCGCTCGACCGGGCCGAGATCGCCGACGATCGCGGCGCGCGCCTGTTTCGCAAGTGCGAGGCTTGCCACATCCTGACGCCTTCCGGCGAAAGCCGCGCCGGGCCGACGCTGCACGGCCTGTTCGGACGCCGCGCCGGCAGCGCTCCCGGCTATCCCTATTCGCCGGCGCTGCGCGACAGCCGGCTGGTCTGGACCGAAGAGACGGTCGACGACTTGTTCCGCCTCGGACCCGAGCGTTTCATGCCCGGTTCCAAGATGCCGCTGCAAACCATGCCCGATGCGCGGGATCGGGCCGATCTCATCGGGTTTCTCAAGCGCGCCGCGGGAGCCGCTTCGGCACGATCGTCCGATGGCGCGCCGCAATAGCCGTTTACCGGCAGGGGGAGAGAAGTGAAAGCATTCTGGTTGAGCGTCGTCGCCGTGGTCGTCGTCGCCGCCATCGCCGCGGCGATCCTGTCCTCGCTCGGCATGGACAGCGCGACGGTCTTGCAGTCGCCCCACGGCACCGTCCGCCTGAACTGACGCCGCCAACCCGCTGTGCGCGGCCGCGCCCGACTTCGCGTCTCTTTTGTAAGAACATGTTTTCTTATGCGTATGTTACGTATGGCCGGACAGACTTGAATATTTTGCATATTCGATGAAAGCTCGCGTCCGGCCCTTCCTGCTGGCGCCGAGCGGCGCAACGCCATGCCCGAGATCGCCGAGGCTTTCCGTACCGCGGCCGCCCTGATCGTTGGTCTCGATCCGGAGCTGATCGGCGTCGTCCTGCTCTCGCTCAAGGTGTCGCTGACCGCCGTGCTTTGCGCGGCGGTCATCGGCTTGCCGCTTGGCGCTTTGGTCGCGCTCTGGCGCTTTCCCGGCCGGGGCGTCGCGGTGGCGCTGCTCAATGCCTTCATGGGGTTGCCGCCGGTGGTCGTCGGCCTGGTCGTCTACCTGTTGCTCTCGCGGGCCGGCCCGCTCGGCCCCTATGGCCTCTTGTTCACGCCGGCGGCGATGATCGTCGCACAGGCAATCCTGGTGACGCCGATCATCGCCTCCTTCTTCAAAATGGCAGTCCCCTTCCTCGTCATCGT
>CAYTWJ010000160.1:4324-7710 GCA_964442055.1 uncultured Rhodospirillaceae bacterium
CGCTGATCATCGCCGCCCTGACCCGGCAGACGGTCGCCGACCTGCACCGCGAGTATGACGAGCAGCTGCGCTCGTTCGACATCGGCCCCGGCCGGGCGGCGCTGACGCTGCTGTGGGACGGCCGCTTCAGCCTGCTGACGGCCTTGCTGGCCGGCTTCGGGCGCGCCAGCGCCGAGGTCGGTGCGGTGCTGATCGTCGGCGGCAACATCGACCGCGTGACGCGGGTGATGACGACGACGATCGCGCTCGAGACCAGCAAGGGCAACCTCGCGCTGGCGCTCGCGCTGGGCTTCGTCCTGATCGCGCTCTCGCTCGGCGTCAACGCCGTCGCCATGGGACTGAGCGATGCGGCAAGCCGCCGCTACGGCTGAAGTGCCGGTTGTGGCGCCGCCGCGCGCCGCGCCGCGCGCCGATGCGGCATCGGCCGCATTACCGCTTTCGGTCCGGGACCTGGCGCTGGCCCGCGGCGGCCGGCGGCTGATCGATGGCGTCGGCTTTACGCTGGAAGCGGGTCCGCTGACCGTCGTGCTGGGCCCGAACGGTGCCGGCAAGAGCCTGCTGCTGCGCCTCTGCCACGGCCTGATCCAACCGAGCGGCGGCACGATCTCGTGGAACGGCATGTCGGCCGAGAGGGCACGGCGCTGTCACGCCATGGTCTTCCAGCGCCCGGTGATGCTGCGCCGCTCGGCGCTCGCCAACGTCTCCTACGCGCTGGCCGCGGCCGGGTTCGGCTGGCGCGACCGGCGCCGGCTCGCGGCCGAGGCGCTGGAGCGGGTGGGCCTAGGCGATGTTGCCGGCCGCTCGGCCCGGGTGCTGTCGGGCGGCGAGCAGCAGCGCGTGGCCATCGCGCGCGCGCTGGCGCTGCGGCCGCAGGTGCTGTTCCTCGATGAGCCGACGGCGAGCCTCGATGTCGCGGGGACGCGGGCGGTCGAGGATCTGGTCGTCGCCATCCACCGCGGCGGCACCAAGGTGATCATGACCACGCACGATTTCGGCCAGGCCCGGCGGCTCGGCGACGAGGTGCTGTTCCTGCACGGCGGGCGGCTCGTCGAACACACGCCGGCAGACGAATTCTTCCGCCGGCCGCGCAGCACCGCCGCGGCGGCCTTCCTCGCCGGGGGGCTCCCGGAATGACGCGACCCAAGGAGACGATGACGATGCGGAAAATCCTTGCTCTCGCCGGAGCGGCGATCACGTTTCTTGCCGCCTCCGCGCAGGCCGAGCAGCGCTTCATCACCGTCGCCTCGACGACCTCGACCGAGAATTCGGGCCTCTTCAAGCACATGCTGCCGCTGTTCGAACAGAAGACCGGCATCCAGGTTCGCGTCGTCGCGGTCGGCACCGGACAGGCGATCAAGCTCGCCGAGCGCGGCGATGCCGACGTGCTGCTGGTTCACCACAAGCCCTCGGAGGAGAAGTTCGTCGCCGCGGGCTTCGGCGTGAAGCGCCGTCCGGTGATGTACAACGACTACGTGCTCATCGGCCCGGCCGCCGATCCGGCGGGAATCAAAGGCCAGAAGGACGCGGTCGCGGCCTTCGCGCGCATCGCCCGCGCCGGCGCGCCGTTCGCGTCGCGCGGCGACGACAGCGGCACGCACAAGGCCGAGCTCGCCCTGTGGCAGGCGGCGGGCATCGATCTGAAGAAGGCGGGCGCGGGCTGGTATCGCGAAACCGGCTCCGGGATGGGGGCGGCGCTCAACACCGCGCGCGGCCTCGGCGCCTATATCCTGTCCGATCGCGGCACCTGGGCCAGCTTCGGCAACCGCGGCGATCTCGCGCTGCTGGTCGAGGGCGACCAGCGACTTTTCAACCAGTACGGCGTCATCCTGGTCAATCCCGCCCGGCACCCGCACGTCAAGGCGGCGGACGGCCAGGGCTTCATCGACTGGCTCATCGGCGACGCCGGCCAGGCCGCGATCGCCTCGTTCCGGATCGGCGGCGAGCCGCTATTCTTCCCCAACGCCGCCGCCGGCGGCTGACCGGCGCGCCGGTCAGGGGCCGTTGAGCACCACGCGGCCGAGGCCGGCGACATCGTAGCCGCCGAGCTCGCGCGCCTGCGCCGCCAGCCGCGATTGCCGCGCGAAGTCGAGCAGGCGCTGCACCGGCGGCTCGAAATAGTCGCGCCGTCCGATCACCAGGTCGTAGCGCTCGCGGTGCAGGGACACGAAGCCGAGCCGGTACTGGTGCGCGACCGCGGCAATGCCGAATCCGGCATCGGCCCGGCCGGCGAGGACCGCCGTCGCCACGTCGGTCTCGCTGCGGGCCAGTTCGGGGATTTTGGCGAGCGCCGCGCCGGCGAGGCCGGCCGCCGTGATTAGATGGTCGAACAGGATGCGGCTGCCGGCTTCCTCCTGGCGGTCGACGATCCGCACGCCTTTTTTGCCGAGGTCGGCCAGGCCGGCGATCCGCTTCGGATTGCCGGCGGCGACGATGAGGCCCTGTTCGCGCCGCGCCCACTCGACGACAACATGGGGAAGGCTGCCGAGGGTGCGCTGCACGAAGCCGGTATTGTAATCGTCACGCTCCGGCTCGTAGATGTGCAGGCCGCAGAGCATCGCCCGGCGCTCGGCGAAGCGGCGGATGCCGTCAAGGCTGCCGTCGAACAGGGTGGCGAGCTCGCAACGCGATTCCCGGATCGCCCATTCGAGCAGCGGGTCGTGGCTGCCGGCGGCGACCGCCGGGGGCTGGAGGGCGGCGGCGCCGATTCCGCCGCCGTCGGCCCGCTGCAGCACCCAGAGGTCGATCAGCGCCTTGGGGAAAAGCCACTTGCCGGTGACGCGCGAGCAGGGAATTTGGCCCTTCGCCACCAGGTCGTAGACCTTGCGCTCCTTGATGCGCAGGTATTCGGCGACCTCGCGGGTGTTCATCAGATCGCGCATCGCGGCCGGCCTCGCAGGTCGTGGCATCGCCGGATATTGGCGGCAGCCGGCGCCGGGGGTCAATCGGCGCCGCGCCGCGGCGGGCGCCCGCCGCATGGCGACAGAACCGGTTCCAAATGGGGGAATCATGCTCTAACTTCGGCGCCGCCGAGAAGGAGAGGACACCCGTCATGGGCCCGCGCCGCAAGCGCCCCGAGGAATTGCGCAGCCACCGCTGGTACGGGGTGCAGGACCTGCGCGCCTTCGGCCACCGCTCGCGCACGCTGCAAATGGGCTTCGCGCGCGAGGACTATGCCGGCAAGCCGGTGATCGGCATCGTCAACACTTGGAGCGACATCAATCCCTGCCACACCCACTTCCGCCAGCGCGCCGAGGAGGTCAAGCGCGGCGTCTGGCAGGCGGGCGGCTTTCCGGTCGAATTGCCGGCGATCTCGCTGTCGGAGCCGATGCAGAAGCCCACGACGATGATGTACCGCAACTTGCTCGCGATGGAGGCGGAGGAGCTGC
>CAYTWJ010000161.1:0-4927 GCA_964442055.1 uncultured Rhodospirillaceae bacterium
TCTGCTGCGTCGGCGACGACGACCAGTCGATCTACGGCTGGCGCGGCGCCGAGGTCGGCAACATCCTGCGCTTCGAGCAGGACTTTCCCGGCGCCCGCATCGTCCGGCTCGAGCGCAACTACCGCTCGACGCCGCACATTCTCGGCGCCGCCTCGGGGATCATCGCCCACAACCAGGGCCGGCTCGGCAAGACGCTCTGGACCCATCTCAACGAGGGCGAGAAGGTGGCGCTGCGCGGCGTCTGGGACGGCGACGAGGAGGCGCGCTGGATCGGCGAGGAAATCGAGACGCTGCAGCGCCGCGGCCAGAGCCTGAACGCGATCGCCATCCTGGTGCGGGCCGGCCACCAGACCCGCGCCTTCGAGGAGCGCTTCGTCACACTCGGCCTCAAATACCGGGTGATCGGCGGCCTGCGCTTCTACGAGCGCCAGGAGATCCGCGACGCCATCGCCTATTTGCGCATCGTCGTGCAGCCCGACGACGACCTCGCCTTCGAGCGCATCGTCAATCTGCCCAAGCGCGGCCTCGGCGACGCGACGCTGCAGCTCCTGCACCGCATCGCCCGCGCCGGCGGCAGCTCGCTGATGGCGGCGGCCCGCGCCGCGGTCGAAACCGAGGAGCTCAAGCCCAAGCCGCGGGCGGCGCTGCGCGGCCTGGTCGGCGCCTTCGACCGCTGGCGCTCGCTGATCGAGGTCATGCCGCACACCGAGCTGGCCGAGACCGTGCTCGACGAATCGGGCTATACCGCCATGTTGCAGGCCGACCGCTCGGCCGAGGCGCCGGGCCGGCTCGAGAACCTGAAGGAGCTGATCCAGGCGCTCGAAGCCTTCGAGAACCTGGCCGGCTTCCTCGAGCATGTCAGCCTGGTGATGGAGAACGAGCGCCCCGACGGCGAGGCGATGGTCAACCTGATGACCCTGCACGCCGCCAAGGGGCTGGAATTCGACACCGTCTTCCTGCCGGGCTGGGAGGAAGGCCTGTTCCCCCACCAGCGCGCGCTCGACGGGGGCGGCGCCGCCGCGCTCGAGGAGGAGCGCCGGCTCGCCTATGTCGGGCTGACGCGGGCGCGGCGGCGCTGCCTCATCAGCTTCGCCGCCAACCGGCGCATTTTCAGCCAATGGCAGTCGTCGATCCCCTCGCGCTTCGTCGACGAGCTGCCGGCCGAGCATGTCGAGCAGCAGGCCGAGCCGGGCCTCTACGGCAGCCGCCCCGGGCTCGCCGAGGCGCGCCGGGGCAGCTTCGGCTATTCGGCGCCGTGGCTCGACGAGGAGCGGCGCGGCCTTGCGCGGCGCGCCGGCCGCATGAGCGACGGCGGCGTCCGGCGCGGCGTGGAGCTGGCGGCGGACGAGCCGGCCTTCGCCCCCGGCATGCGGGTCTTTCACGACAAGTTCGGCTACGGCCGCGTCGTCGCCGCCGAGGGCAACAAGCTGACCGTCGCCTTCGACAAGGCCGGCGAGAAGAAGGTGATCGACGCCTTCGTGCAGCGGGCATGACCGCCGCGCCAGCGGCCTGGGCGATCGAGCTGGCGCTGCCGCCGGCGGCGCTCGCCCCTTTCGAGGAGGCGCTGGCGCCGCTCGGCTTCGCCAGTTCGACCTTCGAAGGCCCCGACAAGAGGCACTGGCGCCTCCAGGTGCTGTGCACCGCGGCGCCGGACCGGGCCGCGGTGGCCGAAATCGTCGCCGGTGTCGCCGCCTCGGCTGGGCTGGCAGCGCCGGAGATCGCCATCGCGCCGCTGCCCGACATCGACTGGGTGGCGCATACCAACCGCCTGCTCGCGCCACTTCGGGCCGGGCGGTTCTTCCTCTATGGCGCGCACGATGCCGGCCGGGCGCCCGCAGGGGCCTGGCAGCTGCAGATCGACGCCGGACTCGCCTTCGGCACCGGCCGCGCGCCCTCGACCTTCGGCTGCCTGCTCGCCATCGACGCGCTGGCGCGCCGGAAGCGGCTGCGCCGCGCGCTCGACATCGGCACCGGGTCGGGCGTGCTGGCATTGGCGGTCGGCCGCGCCACGACGGCGCGCATCGTCGCCGCCGACATCGACCCGGTCGCAGTCGGCGTCGCCCGGCGCAACGCCGGGATCAACCGCCTGGGCCGCCGCGTCCGACTGCTGCGCGCCGACGGCCTGCGCGCACCCCTGATCCGCGCTGGCGCGCCCTACGACCTGATCACCGCCAACATCCTGGCCGAGCCGCTGGCGCGGCTGGCGCGCGGCATCCGGGCCAGCCTGGCGCCGGGCGGCGTTCTGGTGCTGTCAGGGCTGCTGGCGCGCGAGGAGCGCCGGGTGCTGGCGCCCTACCTCGCGAAGGGCTGGCGGCTGCAGCGCCGGATCGCGGTCGAGGGCTGGCATACCCTCGTCCTGCAATCCGGCCGGGGAGGCACCGGCTTCGGGCGCTAGATCGAGCGCGCCGGCATCGCGTCAGGCGACGTGGCGCGGGGTGTTGCCGTTCGCGGCCGGCTTGACCGCGACGTTCTCGTTGGCGATTTCGGGCTCGCCATGGCGGCCGTGCGCCACCGCGGTGCGGATCTCGGTGCGCGACAGGCCGATGTCCTTGAGCATACGCTCGTCCAGCGCCATCAGCTCGCCAACCGCGGCCTGCTCGCGCCGCCAGGCCTCGTAGCGGCGCCACAGGGCGACGGCGGCCCGCTTCAAAGCGGCGACGGCGGTGCGCATGGCGCTGGCCGCCATTTCGGCCCGCAAGGCGTTGGCGCGCTGGGTGATGGTGAGCACGTCGAGCGCGCGCTCGTCCTCGACCCAGAGGGTGTTGCGCTCGAAACGGATGTTGGCCATGGAATTTGCTCCTGATGCGGCTGGAATAGCCGGAACCTTTCTTGAGCCTTATGTTGCGCTGCATCCTATTAAAATCAATTAATTAGCCGCGCAAAGCGGGAAATCCAGCCTTGCGTAAAACGCATGGCCAGCGTTGCCCGCCATGCGCCGGGCGGGCATAATCCCGTGCCACGATAGCGAAATTGCCGATGACCCCAGCGCCGCCCCAATCTGCTCTCGGCGTCCCCGCCGCCGATCCGTTGACGGTCGTCGCGGCCGGCCGCGCGCGGCCCGAGGTCGAATCCCACTTCCTGGGCGCCGCCGCCGCACCGGCGCGATTCGGCGTCCATCCCGGCCTGGACCTGGTGGCGCCGGGCGCCGATCCGGCGCTCCGCGCCGAGCTGGAACGGCTGGCGGCGGCCACGGCGAGCGCCTTCGCCGCCGACATCGAAGGCACGGGCCGCGCGCGCGAGCGGCTGGCGGCCCTGCGCGCCGAGCTCGGGCGACGCGGCCTCGCCGCCTTCGTGGTGCCGCTGACCGACGAGTACCAGGGCGAATACCTGCCCCGCCGCGCCCAGCGGCTGGCCTGGCTGACCGGCTTCACCGGCTCGGCCGGCGTCGCCATCGTGCTCGGCGACAAGGCGGCGGTGTGGAGCGACGGCCGCTACACCCTGCAGCTGCGCGAGCAGGTCGATGCGACGCTCTACGAGCTGCTCCACAGCATCGAGCAGCCGACGCCGGACTGGCTGGCGCGCACCCTCAAGGCCGGCGACCGGCTGGGCTACGATCCCTGGCTGCACACCGAGGACGGCACCAGGAAGCTGCAGCAGGCCTGCGAACGCGCCGGCGCCGAGCTGGTCGCGGTCGAGGGCAACCCGATCGACGCCGTGTGGAGCACGCAGCCGCCGGCGCCGCTCGGCCCGGTGCAGCCGCACGAGCTGCGCTATGCCGGCGAGGGCGCGGCCGACAAGCGGGCCCGCGTCGCCGCCGAGTTGATCAAGGCCGGCAGCGACGCCGCGGTGATAACACTCCCCGAATCGATTGCCTGGCTGCTCAACCTGCGCGGCGCCGATGTGCCGCACACGCCGCTGCCGCTGGCAACGGCGATCCTTCACGCCGACGGGGGCGTCGAGCTCTTCATCGACCGCCGCAAGCTGACGCCGGCGGCGCTCGACCATCTCGGCAATGCCGTTGCGCTGCACGACCCGGCGGGCTTCGCCGACGCGCTGGCGGCGCTCGGCGGGGCCAGGCGCAAGGTCCAGGTCGACCCGGCGACCAGCCCGGCGCGGGTGATCCAGCTCCTCGAGGCCGCCGGCGCCGTGCTGCGGCGCGCCGACGATCCCTGCCTGTTGCCCAAGGCCTGCAAGAACGCCGTCGAGCTCGAGGGCACACGCCGTGCCCACCGCCGCGACGGCGCGGCAATGACCCGCTTCCTCGCCTGGCTGGCGCGCGCCCTCGCCGCCGGCGAAGCGATCGACGAGATTGCGGCCGCCGAGCGGCTCGAGGCCTTCCGCCGCGAGAACGAGCTGATCCGCGACCTCTCGTTCCCGACCATCTCGGGCGCCGGGCCGAACGGCGCGGTCGTGCACTACCGGGTGACGGCGCGCAGCAACCGCCGGCTCGAGCCGGGGCAGCTCTATCTCGTCGATTCGGGGGCGCAATATCTCGACGGCACCACCGACATCACCCGCACGGTCGCCATAGGCACGCCCAGCGCCGAGATGCGTGACCGCTTCACCCGCGTGCTCAAGGGCCACATCGCGCTGGCCACCGCCTGTTTTCCCGCCGGCACCTCCGGCCAGCAGCTCGACACGCTGGCCCGCCAGGCGCTGTGGCGGGCCGGGCTCGACTACGACCACGGCACCGGCCACGGGGTGGGCAGCTTCCTCGGCGTGCACGAGGGGCCGCAGCGCATCGCCAAGGCCGGCAGCGCGGTGGCGCTCAAGCCGGGCATGATCGTCTCGAACGAGCCCGGCTATTACAAGGCCGGCGCCTACGGCATCCGCATCGAGAACCTGGTGGCGGTGCGCGAGCTGCCCGCGCCGCCCGGCGGCGAGAAGGCGATGCTCGGCTTCGAGACGCTGACGCGGGCGCCGATCGACCTCAGCCTGGTCGAGCCGGCGCTGTGCCGTCTCGAAGCGGTTCTCCGCATCCCGCTCC
>CAYTWJ010000161.1:4937-7692 GCA_964442055.1 uncultured Rhodospirillaceae bacterium
TTGATGATGCCGAGCGGCGCTGGCTCGACGACTACCACGCGCGGGTGCGCGAGGAGCTCGCGCCGCTGCTCGACGCCGAGACGGCGGCCTGGCTCGCCGAGGCGACGCGGCCGCTCGGCGCCTGATCATCCGCCGATCAGCTTCAGCCATTGCTTCTCGTCGAGCACGGTGACGCCGAGCTCGCGCGCTTTCGCGAGCTTCGAGCCCGCCTCGGCACCGGCGACGACGTAGTCGGTCTTGCCCGACACCGAGCTCGCCACCTTGGCGCCGAGCGATTCGGCGCGCGCCTTGGCCTCGTCGCGGGTCATCGTCTCGAGCGTGCCGGTGAAGACCACCGTCTTGCCGGCCACCGGCGACGCCGCGGCCGCCGCCGCGACCGCGCCGACCTCGACCCCGGCGCCGATCAGGTCGTCGAGCGCCTCGACGTTCCGCCGCTCGGCGAAGAAGGCGAGGATGTCGCCGGCCACGCTCGGGCCGATGCCTTCGATGCCGACCAGGTCATGATAGGCCTCGCCTTCCGGGTCGCGCGCCGCCGCCGTCATCGCCCGCCGCCACTCTTTCAGCGTGCCGTAATGGCGCGCCAGCAGCTTGGCCGTCGCCTCGCCGACCTGGGGGATGCCGAGGGCGTAGATGAAGCGGTCGAGCGCGACCTCGCGGCGCGCGGCGATGGCCTCGAGCAGGTTGCCCGCCGACTGCTCGCCCCAGCCCTCGCGCGCGGCGATGTCGGCGCGGTGCCGCTGCAGCCGGAAGATGTCGGCGGGCGAGCGGATGAGCCCGCTCTCGAAGAAGTCGGCGATGTGCTGCTCGCCGAGGCCGCGGATGTCGAAGGCGCGGCGCGAGACGAAATGGCGCAGCCGCTCGACCGCCTGCGCCGGGCAGGTCAGGCCGGCGGTGCAGCGGCGCACCGCCTCGCCCGCCTCGCGCGCGGCGTGGCTGCCGCAGACCGGGCAGCGGTCGGGGAAGCGGTACTTCTTGCGCCGCCGGTGCGCCTCGTCGTCGATCACGCCGAGGATCTGCGGGATCACGTCGCCGGCGCGCTGCACGATCACCGTGTCGCCGATGCGCACGTCCTTGCGCTCGATCTCGTCCTCGTTGTGCAGCGTGGCGCGCGACACCACCACGCCGCCGACGGTGATCGGCTCGAGCATCGCCACCGGGGTCAACGCGCCGGTGCGGCCGACCTGGACGACGATGTCGTTGAGCACCGTCTGCGCCTGCTCGGCCGGGAACTTGTGGGCGATGGCCCAGCGCGGGCTGCGGCTGACGAAGCCGAGCCGCTCCTGCAGGTCGAGGCGGTTGACCTTGTAGACGACGCCGTCGATGTCGTAGGGCAGCCTGGCGCGGCGCGCAGCGATGTCGCGGTGGAAGGCGAGCGCCTCGTCGATGCTGTGGCAGAGGCGGGCCAGCGGGTTGACCTGGAAGCCCCAGCCCTTCAGCCGCTCGAGGCAGCCCCAGTGGCTGTCGGCGACCGTCGCCGCGATCTCGCGCACCGGGGCGCCGAGGGCGTAGGCGAAGAAGTGCAGGCGCCGCGCCGCCGTCACCTTGGCGTCGAGCTGGCGCGCCGAGCCGGCCGCGGCGTTGCGCGGGTTGGCGAAGGCCGGCTCGCCGGCCTTGGCCCGCGCCTCGTTGAGCGCCAGGAAGTCGGCGCGCGCCATGTAGATCTCGCCGCGCACCTCGATCCGGTCGGGCACGTCCTTGCCGGCGAGACGGATCGGCAGGTCGGCGATGGTACGCATGTTGGCGCTGATGTCCTCGCCGACCAGGCCGTCGCCGCGGGTGGCGCCGAGCACGTAGCGCCCGCCCTCGTAGCGCGCGGCGGCCGAGAGCCCGTCGATCTTCGGCTCGGCGACGATGTCGATCGGCGCGTCGGCGGCCAGCCGCAGGAAGCGGCGCAGACGGGCGAAGAACTCCGCCGCCTCGTCCGCGCCGAAGGCGTTGTCGAGCGAGAGCATCGGCGTCGTGTGCCTGACCTTGGCGAAGCCCGCCGCCGGCGCCGCGCCGATGCGCCGGCTCGGGCTGTCGGGGCGGATCAGCCTGGGGAAGCGCGCCTCGATCTCCTCGTTGCGCCGGCGCAGCTCGTCGTAGGCGGCGTCGGAAATCTCGGGCGCCGCCTCGACGTAGTAGAGGCGGTCGTGGTGGGCGATCTCCTTCGCCAGCCGCGCCAGTTCGCGCGCCGCCTCGGCTTCGCTCAGCTTGCTCGTCGGCTTGCCGGGCAGGTCCGCCATCAGCGCCCTCCCGGGGCGACCTGGGCGATCAGGCTGGCGGCGGCGGCGCGCGCCGCCTCGGTGACCTTGGCCCCGGCCAGCATGCGCGCCAGCTCCTCGCGCCGCCCGGCCGCGTCGAGCGGCTCGACGCGCGTCACCACCGCCTTGCCGTTGCCCTGCGGCTCCTTGGCGATGCGCCAGTGATGGCCGCCACGTGCCGCCACCTGCGGCGAATGGGTGACCACCAGCACCTGCACGTCGCGGGCGAGCCGGGCAAGGCGATCGCCGACGGCATCGGCGGTGGCGCCGCCGATGCCGCGGTCGACCTCGTCGAAGACCAGCGTCGTCGCCGCGCCGCGCGCCGCCAGCACCACCTTCAGCGCCAGCATGAAGCGGCTGAGCTCGCCGCCGCTGGCGATCTTGGCGATCGGCCCCGGCGCGGCGCCGGGATTGGTGGCGACCAGGAAGCCCACCCGCTCGGTCCCGTCGGCCGACCAGTCGTCCTCGGCCAGCGGCTCGACCCGGCTGACGAAGCGCGCGGCGCCGAGCCT
>CAYTWJ010000162.1:0-7634 GCA_964442055.1 uncultured Rhodospirillaceae bacterium
CGTCGCTGAATATGCCGAGCCACGGCCGCGCGGGGCCGGGGGAACGCCCGTCGCTGATCAGGTCGGCGAAGATCGGCTTGAGGACGTTGATCGGCACGAACATGTTGCCGGGTAGCGGCCGATCGTCGCCGAGAGCGTTGCCGACCAGCAGCGAGCCGATGCCGTAGAGCCGGCCATCGGCGCCGATCAGCGCCGCACCGCCCCAGTCCGGGTGCGGCGGCGAGGTGAAGACGGCCTCGTCGAGGAGGCATTCCCAATAGCCGGCGAATTCGCGCCGCGACACCACCGTCGCCGCGATTGCGCCATCGGTGCCGCCGGCGCCCGCCACCAGCACCGTGTCGCCATGGCGCAGCCGATCCGAATCGCCCAGCGGCAGCGGCTTGGCCCCGAGCGGGCGGGCGGTACGGACCAATCCGAAGCCGTTGTCGTAATCGTAGGCCACCACCTCCGCCGGCACCGGTCGCCCGTCCGCGCCGACGACGATCACCGACATGGCATCCGGCACCAGGTAGCCGATGGTGAGGACGAGGCCGGCGTCGTCGATCACGACGCCGTTGCCATTGCGGCTGGTGCCGAGCGTGCGGGCGCTGCGGGCATCCGGCGGGATCTCGGCGCTGAGCCGGACCACTGCGGCCAGAATCGCCGAAGCCGATGGCGGCGGATCGGCCGCGCGGGAAGGGCGATCCGGCGGGGCCAGGCAAACCAGCAGGAGCGCGGTCAGCACCGCGCCCAGGTTACGGCGTCGCACCCCCAGCATCGGCAAGCTCCGGCGCGAGACAGTTGCCGGAGATTAAACTAGTGCGTGCTCGCCTGCCCGGCCAGCCCCGGCCGGCCGGCCTGCCGTCGTCCGGCCGGCGCCGGTGGCCGCCTGGGAAGAGGCTACTTCGTCGCCTGCTTCAGGTACTCGAGAAGATCCGCGATCTCATCGGATTTCTTGATCCCTGCAAAGACCATCTTGTTTCCTGGAACGTATTCCTTGGGGTTCTTGATGTATTCCGCCAGGGTCTTCTCGTCCCAGACGATGCCCTTCGCCTTCATGGCATCGGAATATTTGAAGCCCTCGACCGAGCCGGACTTGCGCCCGAACACGCCGTGCAGGCTCGGGCCGACCTGGTTTCGGCCGGCCTCGGTGCTGTGGCAGGCCTTGCACTTGTTGAAGGCCTTCTTGCCTTCCTCGGCATCGGCAAGAGCCGGTGCAGCGGCGATGAAGGCCGTCAACGCTGCCGCCAGGGCGGCGAAACGATAATGGGTCATGCTGGCGAACTCTCTCCTCTCTGGTCATGTCGCCGGCCGGCTGGCGGCCGACGGCACGCTTGTTGCCCGGCCGCCATCTAGCACGGCTGCGGCCTCCGGCCAATCCCTCCTGTCGCGTCGGCTCAGTCGAGGAAACCGGTCGCCCGCGGGAGCCACAGCGTCAGTTTCGGGAAGATCATGGCCAGGGCAAGGGCGAGAAGCTGCAGCACGACGAACGGCACGATGCCACGGTAGATGTGCGCCATGGTGACGCTGCGCGGCACGGTTCCCTTCATGTAGAACAGCGTGAAGCCGAATGGCGGGGTCAGGAACGCGGTCTGCAAATTGACCGCGATCAGCACCGCGAACCACGGCATGAAATCGCGCGGTGAGGTCAGGTGGGTGCCGAAATCGACGGTCTTCAGGATCGGCGCGAAGACCGGCAGCACGATCAGACAGATCTCGATCCAGTCGAAGAAAAAGCCGAGGAAGAACACCAGGACCATGAGGAAGACGAGAATCTCCCAGCCGGTGTCGATGCCGAGAGCGACCAGCAGCTCCTTGACCAGGTCGTCGCCGCCCAGCGCGCGGAAGACGTAGGAGAACACGGTCGCGCCGAAGAAAATGAAGAAGACCATGCCGTTGGTCAGCGCCGCGCTGTGCAGCACCTCGCGCAGGACCTTGAGGCTGAGCCGGCGGTTGGCGGCGGCGAGCAGGATGGCTCCGAGGCTGCCGACGCCCGAGGCCTCGGTCGGCGTCGCCCAGCCGAAGAAGATCGAGCCGAGCACCATGAAGATCAGCAAGGCCGGCGGCAGGAAGCTCCTCAGCACCATTGTGAGCAGCTCGCCGCGCGTCTGCGGGCCGACGTCCGCCGGCAGCGGCGGCGCCACGTGCGGCCGCGCATACGAGATCGCGGCGATGAACAGGATGTAGATCAGCGACATCGTGAGCCCCGGCACCGTCGCCGCGGTGAACAGCGTGCCGACCGGGATCTGCAGCAGGTCGCCCATGATCACCAGCATGATCGAGGGCGGGATGAGGATGCCGAGCGTGCCGGCCGAGGCGATGGTGCCGACGGCAAGCTCCTTGCTGTAGTTGCGGTCCAGCATCACCGGCAGCGCGATGAGGGTCAGCATCACCACCGAGGCGCCGACGATGCCGGTCGATGCCGCCATGATGGTGCCCATCAGGGTTACCGACATGGCGAGGCCACCGGGGACGCGGCGCAGCAGCACCTGCAAGCAGTGCAGCAGGTCCTCGGCCACCTGGCTGCGCTCGAGCATCGTGCCCATGAAGATGAACATGGGAACAGCGACGAGCACCTGGTTCTGCGCCGCCTGCCCCCAGATGCGCGGCAGGATGTTGAAGAACTGCACCGGCGCGAAGACATCGAACAGGATGCCGATGACGCCGAAGCCGAGCCCGACACCGCCGAGCACGAACGCGACCGGGTAGCCGCAGAACAGGATGACGGCGAGCACGCCGAACATCACCAGCGCGAGATGGTCGACCAGCCAGTCCATGGCGCGGCCCCCTCAGTGCCCGCCGGGGCGACGGTCGGCGGCGAGCTCGCGCAGCTCGGGCGGTCCGAACAGATAGACGAGCTTGCGCAGGAACACCGAAATCACGGCCGCGAGCAGCGCGACGATGCCGAGGAAGAGGACGAACTTGATAATCCAGCGGTAGGGCAGGCCGGTCGGCGCGTCGGACGATTCGTTCTGCATGAACGAGAGCAGCGCGAAGTCGCCGCTGAAATAGAAGACGACCAGGCAGTAGGGGATGGCGAAGACCAGGCAGCCGACCAGCTCGATCCAGGCCTGCGTCCGCGCGGGCAAGTTGCCGGTGAAAACGTCGATGCGCACGTGCGCGTTATGCAGATAGCAGAGGCCGAGCCAGGGCGCGAACACCGCGACGTGCAGGTGCCATTCCATTTCCTGCAGCTTGGTCGAGCCGAAGCCGGGAATCTGGAAGCCGAACTTGCGGGTGACCACGTCGAAGACGATCACCGCCATGGTGGCGATGAACAGCCAGCTGAACAGCGCGCCGAAGGCGGCGACGATCCGATGGAGCCCTTGGCTTACGCCAAGCAGCAACTGCATGCTCTATTCCCCCGGAAGGCCGGATGTGCGATTGCCGGCGAACGATCCCGGCCGGCGACGCCGGAACCCCGCGCAAACGGGGTTCCGGCCCCGGTCGGCAGCCTATTTGAGGTAGCCGATGTCTCGCCAGATCTTGTAGTTCTTGCGGAAGGCCGCGTAAGAATCCCAGACTTTCTTGAAGTTCGGATTCTTGGCGTTCTCTTCGGCCACCACTTCGTTCCAGCCTTTTTCCATGGCGGCGAGAATCTCGGGCGACCAGGTGTGGATTTGCACGCCCTTGGATTGCAGCTCCTGCAGCGCCTTGAGCTGGATCGCCTCGCCTTCGGCGATGCTTTCGCGGAAATTGTCGCCGCAGGCGAGGTCGACGATGCCTTTCTGCGCCGGCGACAGCTCGCCCCATTTCTTCTGGCTCAGCATCAGGTCGAAGAAAGTCGATTGCTGGTGCCAGCCGGGGAAATAGTAGTGCTTGGCCACCTGGTGGAAGCCGAGGCTCAGGTCGATCGCCGGCATCGAGAACTCGGTGGCGTCGATGGTGCCAAGCTGCAACGCCTGGTAGATCTCGCCGCCGGCGAGCAGCTGGGTCGAGACGCCCAGCTTCTCCATCACCTTGGCGCCGAGGCCGAAGAAGCGCATCTTCAGGCCCTTGAGGTCGTCGACGGTCTTGATCTCCTTGCGGAACCAGCCCGAGGCCTCGGGCGCGATGATACCGCAGGGCAGCGAGATGATGTTGTACTTGGCGTACAGTTCCTGCTGCATCTCCTTGCCGCCGCCGTAGAAGATCCAGGCCATGTACTCGCCGGTGGCCGGCCCGAAAGGCACGGCGGAGAACATGGCGAAGGCGGTGTCCTTGCCGGTCCAGTAGCCCGGCGTCGACCAGCCGGCATCGAGCGCGCCCGACGAGATCGAGTCGAAGACCTGCAAAGCCGGGACCAGCGCGCCGGGCTCGAAGAACTTCATGTCGATGCTGCCGCCCGACGCCGCGTTCACCTTCTTGGTCAGGTTGATGCCGAGCGTGCCGAGCTGCGTCATGCTGCCCGGATAGGTGCTCGCCACCTGGATCCGGACCTTCTTGTCCTGTGCCGCTGCGGGCCCTGTCAGCCCCGCCAGCAGCGTGCCCGCCACCGCCAGCGCTGCCGATGCCCTCAGTAACGATGCCAATGCCATCTTGCCGGTCTCCCCTGTTCTGAAGCCTTGCCCAGTCGGACGCCAAGTCGCCGTCCCGCGTCGCGGAAACGACGGGACCCGAACGGCGACGCAACGATGTGCGGAACGGTCAAACGTTCCTCCCTTCACGCGAACCGTGTTCCCTCTCAACGGGGTGAATTGGCCATTCCTACGGTTCGTGCCCGAGTATCCATAACCGCGTAACCCAAGGATTTCAAGGCGATTCCCGGCCCAATCGTTAATCCGCCAGCGATGGCAGCCGCAGGCCGAGCCCGGGCAGCCCGGCGCGCACGGATGCCGGCGCAACGACTCAGCCGATGCCCCAGGGCCTGGCCCAGGCCAAACTCGCTTGGGTGGTGGTCTTGGGCCGATACTCGCAGCCGACCCAGCCGTCGTAACCGAGGCGGTCGAGCAGGGCGAAGATGTGGGCGTAATCGATCTCGCCCTCGCCGGGTTCGTGGCGCCCCGGCGGGTTGGCGATCTGCACGTGGCCGATCGCTTCTAAGCACGTAGCGAGATTGGCGGCCAGGTCGCCGCCGATGATCTGGGCATGATAGACGTCGAACTGCAGCCGAAGGTTCGTCCGTCCGACCTGGTGCATGACGGCCAGAGCATGGCTGGCGTCGCGCAGGTAATAGCCCGGAATGTCGCGGCGGTTGATCGGCTCGATGCATACGGCGATGCCCTGCGGCGCGGCCTGGTCGCAGGCGAAGGCCAGATTGTCGCGGTACGTGCGCGCACAGGCCGCGGAGTCGCTGCCTGCCGGCGGCACGCCGGCCATGACGTGCAGTCGCCGGCATCCCAGCGCCTCGGCATAGTCGAGCGCCGTTTGCAGCCCGGCGCGGAACTCGGCCTCGCGTCCGGGCAGCGCGGCGAGGCCCCGCTCGCCCTTGGCGAAGTCGCCCGGCGGCAGGTTGAACAGAACCGGCTCGACGCGCGCCGCCGCCAGCCGCGCCGCCAGCGCATCCGGCGCGTGCTCGTAAGGGAAGAGGAACTCGACCGCGCGGAAGCCGCATTCGGCCGCCGCGGCGAAGCGCTCGAGGAAGGCGTGCTCGGTGAAGAGCAGGCTCACGTTGGCGGCGAATCGGGGCATCCGCGGTCTCGCTCGGGAAGGGCGGCGACAGTGTTGCCGCTGGCCGCGGCGCTGACAAGCCGCGCTTCCTTGAAGCGGCCCTTCCGGCATGCCATCGTGGCGCCGGGAGCGTGAGCGCGATGGCGCAACAGGGCTATGTGCGGGCTGCGACGGGCGGCGTGCTCGTCGCTGGCGGCGATTGGGATTTGCGCGCGGCGGCACGGCTGGACGCCGAGCTCGCCGCCGCGACCCGCGCGCCGCCGCAGGCCTTGGCCGTCGACCTGAGCGGTCTCGGCCGCCTCGATACCGCCGGCGCCTGGCTTCTGCACCGGACGCGCAAGCGGCTGGCTGCCCAGGGCGTGCCGGTCGAATTCGTCGGCCTCAGCGCCGAGCATGCCGCGCTCATCGAGGCCGTCGCCGCCGGCGATCGGCCGCCGCCGCCCGCGCCGGAGCGGTTCAATGCCATCCTGCGGTTGGTCGAGCGCGTCGGTATTGGCACGCTGTTCACGGTCGCCGAGACGCGCCGCTTCACGGCCTTCATTGGCGTCGTCGTCGAAGCGGCCTTGCACACGGCGCTGCGGCCGGCGCGGCTGCGCTTCACGCCGCTCGTCTACCATCTCGAGCAGGTCGGCCTCAACGCCCTGCCGATCGTCGGCCTGCTGTCGCTGCTGATCGGGCTGGTGCTGGCCTACCAGGGCATCGCGCAGCTGCAGCGCTTCGGCGCCGAGATCTTCGTCGTCAACCTGATCGGCATCTCGGTGCTGCGCGAGATCGGCGTGCTGATGACCGCGATCATCGTCGCCGGCCGCTCGGGCAGCGCCTTCACCGCCCAGATCGGCGCGATGAAGGTGCGCGAGGAGATCGACGCCATGCGAACCATCGGCCTCGACCCGGTCGAAGTGCTGGTGCTGCCGCGCATGCTGGCGCTGATCCTGGCGATGCCGCTGCTTGTTTTCTTCGCCGACCTGATGGGCCTGATCGGCGGCGGCGCCATGTGCTGGCTCACCCTCGACATCAAGCCGGACGCCTATCTCGAGCGGCTCAACGCCGCGATCGGCCTGTGGACCTTCGGCGTCGGCATGATCAAGGCGCCGGTCTTCGCCGCGCTCATCGCCCTGGTCGGCTGCTATCAGGGCATGCAGGTGAGCGGCTCGGCCGAGAGCGTCGGCCGGCTCACCACCCGGTCGGTGGTGCAGTCGATCTTCCTGGTGATCACCTTCGACGCGATCTTCTCGGTGGTCTTCTACCTGGTGGGCATCTGATGGCGGGCGACGGGCGCGAGGTCGTCATCCGGGTGCGCGGGCTGACGAGCCGGTTCGACGCGCAGGTGGTGCACGAGAACCTCGACCTCGACGTCTATCGCGGCGAGGTTCTCGGCGTCGTCGGCGGCTCGGGCACGGGCAAGTCGGTGCTGCTGCGGGCCATCGTCGGGCTGCTGCGTCCGGCGGCGGGCCGGATCGAGATCTTCGGCCGCGACGTCGCCGCGCTGCGGCCGGCCGAGCGGCGCGCGCTCGAGCGGCGCTGGGGCGTGCTGTTCCAGGACGGCGCCCTGTTCTCATCGCTCACCGTGGCGCAGAACGTCCAGGTGCCACTGCGCGAGCAGCTCAAGCTGCCGCCGGCGCTGCTCGACGAGATCGCCGCGCTGAAGATCGCCATGGTCGGCCTGCCGGCGGATGCGGGGGCGAAGTACCCGTCGCAGCTCTCGGGTGGCATGCGCAAGCGCGCCGGCCTGGCCCGCGCCCTGGCGCTCGATCCCGAGATCGTCTTCCTCGACGAGCCGACCGCCGGGCTCGACCCGATCGGCGCCGCCGCCTTCGACCAGCTGATCGGCAAGCTGCAGCGCAGCCTCGGGCTCACCGTTTTCATGGTGACGCACGATCTGGACTCCTTGCACACGATTTGCGACCGTATCGCCGTGCTCGGCGACGGGCGCGTTCTGGCGAGCGGGACAATGGCGGACATGCTGCGCGAGACCCATCCCTGGATCCGCGACTATTTCCACGGCCCGCGCGGTCGCGCCGCTTTGGCCGCCGAAAGCGCGCAGGTCTGACCCGTCATGGAAACCC
>CAYTWJ010000163.1:0-7601 GCA_964442055.1 uncultured Rhodospirillaceae bacterium
GCGGACGCCGTGGCCGGTCTGGTCGCTTTTCTCCGCCGCCTTCGCGCCGAGTCCGGCTTCTGACGGGGGGTCACGCCGGGATTCGGGCGCGGCCGGCGAAACTGAACCGGCGAATCTGCCGGAACGGCTCATCGCGCGTCCGCTGCGCGAACAAAGCGATCGCATCGACACCCAGCGGCCTGCGGCACAATGGCGCGACGATCGGCTCCAGCGCCGGCACGAGCTTCGCGCGCTCCGCCTCGTCCAGGCGCCCGGTCAGGGTCAGATGGAAGCGGAATTCCTCCATCACGTAGGGATAGCCCCAGCACAGCAACAGGGCCTCCTGAGCCGCCGTCAGGCCCGCCGTCCGGCGCCGCGCCAGCTCCGCCTCGTCCGGCGGCGCACGGAAATCGTCGAAGGCGCGCACGCAGTCGGCAGCAAGCTCGTTCAGCTCCGTGCTCGGCTGCGCCGGCACCAACGCAAGAAAGCCGCCGATTGCCGCAAGCCGCAATGGCGGCGCGACGATCGGGCGGCTCCGGGCGGCGAAAGTGGCAATGGCATGCTGCAGCGTCTCGACGCTGCTGCCGGCGGCCAAAGCGAAGGGTGGCTTCAACGTCGCATGGAAGCCATAATGGCGCGCATCGGCGGTAAGGCGGGCGAGCTGCCCGGCCGAGAAGCCGGGCAGCTCCGGCGATTCCTCCGGCATTCCGGTGACGGCATCGCGTCCGAGCCAGCGCCGGCCGAACCGCGCCAGAGCCGAGCTCGGCTCCGGCGCGAAATAGACGGCGAAGCGCGCCTCGGCTCCGGCGCGCATCTCAGTCCCCGGAACGGCGGCAGGCACCGAGATGACGCCGGAAATGCTCGAGGCTGGGCGTCGGGCGTTGCGGGTCCTTTGCCGCCTCGTCCCAGCGGCGTAGGCGGATCGCTGCCGCGGCGTGCGCTCCTGATCGGAAGCGCGCCGCCTCGTCGGCGTTCATCGGCCCGCCCTGCACCTCGAGGCTGCGCACCGAGGCCGGCGACAACGTCGCAAAATGTCCCGGCTCGTCGGCGCAGAGGAAGCGCTTGGCATCGACGTGCAGCCGCACCGGCATCGTCACTTCGTCGCCGAACCATTGCTTGAGCCAGTCGGCGCCAACGTGCTCGTGGCGCGCATCGATGCCGCGCGCCGCCGCCCCTGCGTCGCCGTCTCCGAGCAGATGCCCGACGTCGTGGAGCAGCGCCGCCGCCACCAGCGGCGTGTCGGCGCCGTCGGCTTCCGCCAACGCGGCAGCTTGCAGCGCATGCTGGAGCTGGCTGACCCGCTCGCCGCCGTACCGCCTGCCGCCACGATCGCGCAGGATGGCAATTATAGCGTCGACCGGGTCGGTCATCGCTTCTCCCTGATATCGATAAGGCCTGTCATACGACGCGCCTGCCAGCCCGCCAGACCTGGCGCACCACCGGCAGGTCGTCTGCCATGGTGACGTGAATCAGATCGGCGCGGCGCCCGACGGCGATCTCGCCGCGGTCACCGAGGCCGAGCATGCGCGCCGGATTTGCCGATACCTTCGCCACCGCCTCCGGCAACGCCACGTCGAGCCGTTGGTGCAGTAGGAACGCCGAATGCAGCAGGCTCGACGGCACATAGTCCGACGACAGCGCGTCGAGCAGACCGGCCTCGGCCAGCTCCAGCGCCGACACGTTGCCGGAATGCGATCCGCCGCGTACCACATTCGGCGCGCCCATGATGACCGCCATGCCGCGGGCGCGCGCCGCCTCCGCGGCCGCCCGCGTGGTCGGGAACTCGGCAATGGTCATGCCGAGCGAAACCGCCTCCGCGATATGATCGGGCGTGGCATCGTCGTGGCTGGCCGTCGGCAGCCCCCGCTCGGCGCAGCGGGCGACGATGGCGCCGCGGTTGGCCTCGACGTGGATCTTTTGCTCGGCAACGCGGCGGCGGATGAGCCACTCCATCTCGTGGTCGCTGTAATGGAACTTGCCCTGATAGTACTCGCGGTACTTGTCGAGGCTGGCGAACTGCCGCTGGCCGGGCGTGTGGTCCATGAGCGACACTAGCCTGACCAGCAGGTCGCCGGCGAACGGTGCGAAGGTTTCCGCCACCCCCGGCTGTCCGATCTCGCAGCGCATGTGGAGGAAATGCTCGGCGCGCAGCAAGCCGCCGGCTTGCGCGCTCCGTAGCGTGTCGACCGCCTTGTGCAGGATCTCGCTACGCAGAAAGTCGTCGCGCGATTCGCCGATCGCCAGCGCGTCGAACACCGTGGTGATGCCGGCGGCCGCCACTTGCGCGTCATGTGCCAGCACCGCCGCAAGCATCGGCCAGCGCACGCCGGGGCGCGGCGCGGCGTGCTTCTCGAGATTGTCGGTGTGGAGCTCGACCAGCCCGGAAAGCAGGTAGTCGCCGCCCAGGTCCTCGGCGCCGGCGACCGCCGTCGGCCCGCGATCGATGGCAGCGATGCTTTCTCCGGCGAGCTTGACGCTGCCGATGAATACCTCATCGCGCACCACCACGTGGGCGTTGCCAAGTATCCGTTCGGTCATGCCGCCGCTCCTTGGGCTGCGAGATCGAGGACCCGCGTCCGCACCGCTTCGCGCACCTCGCGGTCGTGGAAGATGCCGACGACGGCGGCGCCGCGCGCCTTTGCCTCGCCGATGAGCTCGATCACCGTCCGGCGGTTCGCCGCGTCGAGTGAGGCGGTCGGCTCGTCGAGCAGCAGGATCGGGTAACTGACGACGAAGCAGCGCGCCAGGTTGATCCGCTGCTGCTCGCCGCCCGAGAAGGTCGCCGGCGGGACGGACCAAAGCCGCTCGGGCACGCGCATGCGGGCAAGCAGCGCTTCGGCCCCGTCGCGCGCCGGCGCCGCCGCGATCCCGCGCGCAAGCAACGGCTCCATCACCAGCGTCAGCGCCGGCACGCGCGGGATGACGCGCAGAAACTGGCTGACATAGCCAAGGGTGCGGCGACGCACTTCGAGTACCAGGCGGGGCTCCGCCGTGACCATGTCCACCCAGCCCTCGCCATGCCGCACCAACACCCGGCCGGATTGCGGCCGGTAGTTGGCGTAGAGCGAACGCAAGAGCGTGCTCTTGCCGGCACCCGACGGCCCGGCCAGCACGAGACACTCCCCGGCAAAGAGATCGAAGTCGACACCGCGCAGCACCGGCAACGTCGCGCCGCCCCGAAGATGCAGGACGAAGGTCTTGGCGAGGCCGCTCACCCGGATGATCGGTGTCATGGCTAGCCCGGCAGCACCGACGAAACCAGCAACTGGGTGTAGGGATGCTGCGGATCGTCGAGAACCTGGTCGGTCAGCCCGTGCTCGACGATGCGCCCGCCCTGCATGACCATCAGTCGATGGCTGAGGAGCCGCGCCACGCCGAGATCGTGGGTGACGATGACGGCCGCCAGCCCGAGGTCGGCGACCAGCCCGCGCAGCAGATCGAGCAGGCGAGCCTGCACCGACACGTCGAGGCCGCCGGTCGGCTCGTCCATGAAGACAAGGCGCGGCTCGCTTACCAGATTGCGAGCGATCTGCAGGCGTTGCTGCATGCCCCCCGAGAAGACGAATGGCTGGTCGTCGATGCGCCCACGGTCGATCTCGACCTTGTCGAGCCAGTCGAGCGCCGCGGCGCGGATCGCGCCGTAATGGCGCGCGCCCACGGCCATCAGCCGCTCGCCGACATTGGCGCCGGCGGTGACGCGCAGACGCAGCCCGTCGCGCGGATTTTGGTGAACGACGCCCCAATCCGTGCGCATGAGCAGCCGGCGCCGCGCCTCGCTCAAGGCGAAGACGTCGACCAGGCCCTGGTCCCGGCTGCGGTATTCGACCGTGCCGGCGGTGGGTTCGGTCAGCGCCGACAGGCAGCGCAGCAGCGTGGTCTTGCCCGAGCCGGATTCGCCGACGACGGCGACCACCTCGCCGGGCCACAGATCGAACGAGACCTCGCGGCAGGCGGCGATGTGGCCATATAGCTTGCTCAGGCCGCGCACGCGCAAGAGCGGCTCGGCGGTCACGGCTGCGCCTCCCCTCCGGCCTCGCCCTGTCGCCGCCGGCAGTAATCGGTGTCGGAGCAGACGAACATGCGCCCGCCATGATCGTCGGTGATCACTTCGTCGAGATAGCTCGCCGCCGAGCCGCACAGCGCGCAGGCCTCCTCCCAGCGCTCGATTTCGAACGGATGGTCGTCGAAATCGAGGCTCTTCACCGGGGTGTAGGGCGGCACGGCGTAGATGCGCTTCTCGCGGCCGGCGCCGAACAGCTGCAGCGCCGGGTTGCGGTCGAGCTTGGGATTGTCGAATTTGGGGATCGGCGACGGGCTCATCACGTAGCGCCCGTTCACCCGCACCGGGTAGTTGTAGCTCTTGGCGATGCGGCCGAAGCGGGCGACGTCCTCGTAAAGGCTCACCTGCATGACGCCGTACTCTTCCAGCGCGTGCATCTTCCGCGTCTCGGTCTCGCGCGGCTCGAGCCAGCGCAACGGCTCCGGGATCGGCACCTGGTAGACCAGTATCTGGCCCTCGCGCAGCGGCGTCTCGGGCACCCGGTGACGCGTCTGGATGATCGTCGCCTCGCCAGTGTGCTCGGTCGTGCGCACGCCCGCCGTGCGGGCGAAGAAGCGGCGGATGCTGACCGCGTTGGTGGTGTCGTCGGCTCCCTGGTCGATCACCTTGAGCACGTCGTCGGGGCCGATCACCGCCGCAGTCACCTGGATGCCGCCGGTGCCCCAGCCATAGGGCAGCGGCATTTCGCGGCTGCCGAACGGCACCTGGTAGCCGGGCAGCGCCACCGCCTTGAGGACCGCGCGGCGGATCATCCGCTTGGTCTGCTCGTCCAGATAGGCGAAGTTGTAGCCGGGCGCGGTCATTCTGCCGCCTCCCGCATGCGCGCCTCCGCCTCGGCGCGCAGCATTCGTACGACGGCCAACTCGGACTGGAAGTCCACGTAGTGCGGCAGCTTGAGGTGCTGGACGAAGCCCGAAGCCTCGACGTTGTCGGAATGCGACAGCACGAACTCCTCGTCTTGCGCCGGGGCGGTGACCTCCTCGCCGAGCTCGCGCGCGCGCAGCGCGCGGTCGACCAGGGCCATCGCCGTGGCCTTGCGTTCGCCGTGGCCGAAACAGAGGCCATAGCCGCGGGTGAATTGCGGCGGCCGGGTGGCCGAGCCGGCGAATTGGTTGATCATGACGCACTCGGTGACCGCGATGTCGCCGATCTCGATGGCGAAGCCGAGCTCCTCCGGCACGATCTCGACGGCCACCTCGCCGAAGCGGATCTCGCCGGCGAAAGGATGATTGTTGCCGTAGCCGCGCTGCGTCGAATAGCCGAGCGCAAGCAGGAAGCCCTCGTCGCCGCGCGCGAGGTTCTGCAGGCGCAGGTCGCGGCCGGCCGGGAATTCGAGCGGATCGCGGGTGAGATCCATCGGAGCCGCGTTGCCGGCGCTTGCCGGCTCCTCCTCGATCAGGCCCTGGTGGCGCAGCACGTCCGCGACGCGCGGCAGGCGATCGGGGAGCGGCTCCGCGGTCGACGCCGCCGGCGGCTGGCCACCGGCGGCCAGAACAAAATCCAGCAATCGGTGGGTGTAGTCGAAGGTCGGGCCGAGGATCTGCCCGCCCGGCACGTCCTTGAATGCCGCGGAGATGCGCCGTTGCACGGCCATGCCGGCGGTATCGACCGGTAGGCTGGCGCCGAAGCGGGGCAGCGTCGTGCGGTAGGCGCGCAGCAGGAAGACGGCCTCGATCAGGTCGCCGCGTGCCTGCTTGACGGCGAGCGCCGCAAGCTCCCGGTCGTAGCAGGACCCTTCGGCCATCACCCGGTCGACGGCGAGCGCGAGCTGCTGCTCGATCTGCGCCAGCGTCAGCTCCGCCACGGCGGTGTCGCCGCGCCGCGCTTCGGCCAGCAGGGCCAGCGAATTGTCGATTGCGCGCTCGCCGCCCTTTACCGCGACGTACATGGCCCAACCTCGGCTGCAATGGTGCGCGGCAGCGCGACAACCGCGCGTGGCGCCGCCAGAACGACGTCGACGCCGAGCGGAAATGCCGCGTGGTTTGCCGCCCAGTCCGGCCAGAATCGCTCGGCGAGCCCCGCTATTCGTAGCGTCGTCTCGCCGGCGATCCCGGGTCCGTGCAGACGAACCGGCGGCCCGTTTTCGAAGCCCGCCACCTGCACCACTATTGTCGCCGAGCGCTCGGGATATGCGGCATCGCCTTGGGCAAAGGAGCCGAGAGGCGGCAACGCCGCAGCGTCGGCGACCAGCGCGAAGTGGGCCACCGCCGGTGATGCGACCAGCGGCGCTCCGCAGTAAAAGCGCAGATAGTCGCGCACTGGCGCCTGGTCGGCCGTCGCATCCAGCCACAGCGGCGTTTCGTAATCGGCCAGCGCGAGCACGAACGCCGTCGCCGCGGCGTGGAGCGGTGCCGGCGCAGGCGGCAGCGCTGGGATGCTGACAATGCGACCGGGATGTGCAAAAGCCTCCAGCGCGGCGCGGAATACGCGCTGCGCGTCCATCACCGGGTCGACCAAGCCGACGGCCAGTTGCGCCACCGTCATTGCCCGCCCTCGTGCGCAACGGTGAAGAACTCGACCCGAGTCGCCGCCGTCTTGGCGCTGGTGCGGCGGCGACGCGCATCCTCGGCGGCCTCGAGCGGCTCGATCAGTTCGGCGAGCAGATCGGCACGGCCGGCCGGATTCTGCAGCAACGCGTCCGCGAGCGCCGCGATCTCGGCCTGCCGCGGCTTGCGGCCAGCGACGTAGGCATGGCCGATGCGACCGTCGTCGAGCTGGACCGAGCAGCGCGTCACCGTCATCTCGCCGAGGTTGAAGGGCTCGCCGCTGCCGCCCGCGCGACCCCGCACCATGACCAGGCCGACCTCCGGCCCGCGAAGCAAACGGTAGCCGGGCGGCTCGCCAAGCGCCGCCCACCGCGCATCGAGGAACGCGGCATCGGCGCGCGCAAGAGCGGCCATGCAGCGTTGCCGCATGGCGAGGCGTCCCGCCTGATCGGCGTCCGTCCACATGTCGTCCACCCCTTTTGCTTTAACATCTAGATGTCTAGCCTTATCGTATGCCGGTGAAGAGGCGCGACGTAAAGCGTTGTTGTGTGAATGTTTCGTGACCGCATCGCCGCGGAGGTACCGGGTGGACTTGCAACGGGGTTCGGGCACCGCGCTGTGGCGGCAGATCGAGGAAACGCTCGCCGGCGAGCTCGTCGCCGGCGTGTGGCTCCCGGGCACGCAGATGCCGACCGAGGCCGACCTGGCCAACCGGTTCGCCGTCAACCGCCACACGCTGCGCCGCGCCGTCGCCGCGCTCGAGGAACGCGGCCTCGTCCGCGTCGAGCAGGGCCGCGGCACTTTCGTGCAGGAGCACGTGATCGACTACACCGTCGGCAAGCGGACGCGCTTCAGCGAAATCATCTCGCGCCAGCGGCGCGACCCCGGCGGCAAGCTGCTGCGCGCGCTCACCGTGCCGGCGCCGCCCGCGGCGGCGCGCGAACTGGGCTTGCGCACTGGCCAGCCGACGATCCTGATCGAGCGGCTCGGCAGCGTCGACGGCCACCCGATCAACGTCGCCAGCCACTGGTTCCCGGCGCGCCGCTTTTCCCGCCTCATCGAGGCGTTCGAGGAGG